>JBPCPO010000005.1:0-35401 GCA_050999075.1 Solirubrobacteraceae bacterium | reverse complement strand
TCTTGCCATCCCTCCCGCGACCTCCAGTTCGTGCTCTCAAAAGCACGGACCCTCAGGTCACGCTCGGACGGAAGGTGGGGCCAAATCAAACCGTCGCAGTGGGGCCAAATCAGACCGTCGTTCTCAGGCATGAGGCGCAGCGCCGTTCAGGTGCAGCTACGTGGTCAATCCGAGCGAGATGGATGGCGGTCAGGGGTCTTCTTGGTTACGCAACGCGAAGCGGCTACATCGCGGCAAACCCATGCGACGTACTGAGCGCCGCGAACGGCCCAAACCAGGGCGACCAAAGGACCGATTTCTGACGTCTAATGAGATCCAGAAGCTCGTCGCTCACGCGGAGGGCGACGCGGAACTGATCGTGCCGATGCTTCTGTTCTCCGGGCTGAGGGTCGCGGAACTCCTCGGTCTGACCTGGCAAGACATCGACTTCGGACAACACGTCATCCGCGTGCAGTCGCAGATGAGTCGCAAGGGCAAGAGAACGCCGCTGAAAACGGACGCTGGTCGGCGCGAGGTGATCATGATGAACGAGCTGGCGCGTCTTCTGCGAAAGAAGCGCGTGGCCGCGCGGTTTTCCAGTGACCACGACTTGATCGTCGGCAATGGCGTTGGGCGGACGCTCGGGTACACAAAGCTCCGCAAGGCGTTCGCAAAGGCAGCTGAGAATGCCGGTATCGAAGGAGCAACGCCGCACACCTGCCGTCATAGCTTCGCAAGCATCCTCATCGACAAGGCCGCTGACATCGAGTTCGTTTCTGATCAGCTTGGCCATGCCAGCACCAAGACCACCTGGGACATCTACGTCCATCTATTCCGAGCTCGCGAGCACGCCGATGCAGCTCGGCGCAATCTTGACGCCGCGTTCGGCCCTATGCTGCGTGCGGCCGGCGACGATGCCTCCGATGCCTGACCGAGACAGCAGTCGCATGAAGGTCAAAGCAAGGAACAAGCACTTGCAGCAAACAGTGAGCATGTACGAGCGCTTTTCGGCCGCGATAGCCCTCAAAGTAGGGCTCTGACGCACAGCAACGCATGGCGATGATCCCCAGTGGCGACCTTACAAGCAGGAGGTCACTGGTTCGAGCCCAGTACCGCCCACTGGGGAAAGTGCTGGAAATCGGCATGGTATGAGTTCAGGATCGGTTGTGCTGGAGATGTTCCGTGCGTCCTGATGGCTGTCCGGGTCGGGAACGTTGCGGCGAACCAGCGGGTCTCGGTGTTCCTCGGGTGGGTTCCGAGGGTTCCGTCCTCCGGCATTGCTTGCGGTGCAGTCAGTCCTGGGGGGACACCTCGCAGCCCCGGCGTGAGGCGTCATGAGTACGATCACGCCATGACTGAGAACCTTCGTGTCGAGCGTGGTTGGATTATTGTCAACGCCACTCGGCAGGATGACGGTTCGATCCAGCGCGGGACCGGCGGCGAGATGCGCTTCAGCCCATTCGAGGCGGTGTCGGAGCGCCAAAACGCGCAGATGACCTGGGGGCACATTCTCAAGGCGTCGGTGCAGCGGCTCGCGTTCTGGCGCCGCTAGACCCAGAACGTCGCTCAACCGGGCGGCGCTGGCGGTATCGGGTGCCGGCGGAGACTGTGGGACAACTTTGAACCCGGAGGAGTAGACAGCCGGTCCAGGCGAGCGCTTCGTTCGCGCGGGACTCGCGCGGCTACGCCGATGCTCCTCAATCAAGGATCCTGCGGGGCGCCGTTCGCCGTGCCGTCCTGCGGCGACCAGCATCTCCACCGGCACCGACAGTGCCCTCCTTCGCGCTGGCACCCGGGGTTGGGCAAGCTCTCGCGTCGACCGTTCGTGTGCGGGAGGAACGTCGGGACGGTCAAAGACCTGTCTTCGAGATCGCGACACGTGCTACGGCCGCGGCCGTAGCCAGCCGTCCATCGGTGGTGAGCAGCTTGGCCGGAAGCGCTTGCGCGAGCGCTACGTATTGCGCGTCATACGCGGTGAGGTTGTAGCGCAGCTTCCACGCCTGGTCTAGGAGCGCGCGAGCCGGATAACGAATGAGCGGCAGCGCCTGCAGGTCCTGCAATGCCTGCTGTGCTCGCGTGGCGCTGATCTCACGGCGCCGCTCCCAGCGCCGCAACACGCTCAACACCTCGACGTCGATCAGGTCAGGGGCCGCTAACGAGTCGCCGGCGCCCCCGAGGCACGCTGCGATGTCGGCATGCGTGGCAGCGTCGAGCAGGCCGTCGAGGACGGCTGATGCATCGACGACGATCACGCTTGTTGGTCACGAGTTGCACATAGCGCGTCGGCGCTGGTCTCAACCGGCCGAACCGGCCGACGCGATTGCAACCGCGCAAGCAGCTCGTCGGGCGTGGGTGACGCGGCCACGCGCTCGAGCTCAACCCGGAGGTATTCCGAGAGCGACACCCCTTTGCCCGCCGCGCGAGCCTTCAGTGTGCGGTGGACCTCATCGCGAACGTCACGAATCTGGATCAGAGTACCCATGCACCACGCAGACTACCATACGCTGCGTATGGTGCCGGGTGAGCAACACCTGCCGCACGCTTGGTCAGTGCATGGCGATGAGGTCCACGACGAACACGAGTGTTTCGTCGGGTCCGATCACCCCGCCCGCGCCACGCTTGCCGTAGCCGAGCATCGGCGGGATCGTGATCCGACGCCGTCCTCCCGGCTTCATCCCGGCGACGCCCTGGTCCCAGCCGGCGATCACATCTCCCTTGCCGAGCCGGAACCTGAACGTCCTACCTCGGTCCCACGAAGCGTCGAACTGCTGGTGGGTCTTCCATGACACGCCGACGTAGTGGACCTCGACGACCCGGCCCGCCACAGCTTCGTCGCCCTCGCCGACGGTGAGATCCTCGAGCTCGAGCTGGTATGACGGCACGCCGTCAGGGACCAATACCTCCGGTTTCTCGTCGGCCACCACCCGCAGACCGTACCGCAAGGGGTGAGCACAAGCCGCAAAGCGTTCGGGCGCACCACCGAGAGGTAGCGGAGCAGTCCCTGCATCAGTCCAACGGAGCGATCTCCAGCTTCATCCACAGCGTGAGGGTCTCGTACAGGTCCGCGAACAGCAGCGCCACCAGCATCACGAGGAACGGGTCGATCGGTGAGCGGAAGCGGAGGAACGGGGTGACGAAGACGGTTGTCAACAGACACACCGGGATCAGCCACAGCCACTTCGGCGCTTGCCGCCTGCGCCGGCTGAAGACACCCCCGAGCGCCAGCACCAAGAGCAGCGGCGAGCTCACCATCTCGATCACGGCGGGCGCGAGCGGAACGCCCGTGTCGGCGAGGTTGTTCACGGCATAGCGAAGCTCGGCGAGGTTGAACATGCGGAGGGTGTTCCAGAATCCGACCTTGAGGACGTAGGCCGGATCGCTTTTGATGTCGGCGAAAGCGGCCGCCTGAAGGTGGTCGCCGTAGGTGAGCTCGTTCCAACGCTCGATCCTGCCCTTGCTCAGGATGCGCGCATACTCGGGCGATGCACCGTGTTCGGCCTCGATCCAGACCGCCGGAACTTGTCGCTGCGCGCGTGACGCTTGATTGTAGGTTCCCGCCAGGGTGTAGCCGCTTTCGTCGGAGATGGGAATGAAGGCGTGGAAGACGGTCCAGTTGCGGACCGTCCAGGGAGCGATCGTGAGACACGTGACGAGGATTACGACGGCGCCGGGGGTCCACGCGGTCAACCGGCGCCGCGGCGGCGCCGGCGCGAACGCCAGCGCAAACGGAAGCAGCAACAGCAACCCGTTGGTACGGGTCAGCGATGCGATGCCCACCAGAATCCCCGTCGCGGTCGCCCACCGGTATCGCCGCTTCCCCGAGCGAGCCTCAAGCGCGGTCAGGACGGCCGCCAGCACGAGCGGTACGAACAGCGCTTCCGAGACCAAGGCCGTGCTGAAGATCACGAGCGGCGGGGCGATCGCCGCGATCCCCAATGCCAGCAAGCCGACTCGCTTGCCCCACAGCCGCAGGGCGATCAGTCCGATGAGCGCTACCGAGAGTGTCCCGAGGAACGCTCCCGCCACGCGCCCGAGGGAGGATGCCGCGTGGCCGGCGATCGCGTAGACGGCAGCGAGGAGCACTGGATAGCCGGGCGGGCGGAAGGCGCTCGCCCCACCGCCGGGGGCACGGTTGCTCGCTGGATAGCCGTGGCCCTGGGCGATCGATTCAGCCGTGTCGCTGAAATTCCGTGGATCGAACCTGATGGGTGTCTGGAGCGTAAGGGCGACCGTGGCCAGGCGGACTGCCAAGGCGACTGCCAGTAGCACCCACACCGCCCGGCTGACACGGCCGATCAGTCGGCGGGAGCGTAGGCGGTGCCCGAGCCGATCCGAGTTGACGGGATCTCCTCCGCTCGATTCGCGCGTCGCGCCTTCTCGCACAGCCTCACCCAGCTCGGTCTGACGCGCTGGGAGCTGGCGTCCGCTGCATGCCGACAGGATGACGGTTGCCAGGTCGGCGGGTGGCTGGGCCGGAGGCCGCCAGAGTAACTTCGCCGTAATGGCCCAGGAGATTCAGAATCCCTTGTTCGCGCGCCTCTTTCACCGGTTCTGCGGGCGTGACCGTGGTGCGTGACCAGCACGAGGCGCTGGTCGAGTTTCGCCGGGTGCTCCGGGCGGGCGGCGAGCTTCGCTTCTATGAGCACGTGCGTTCACCACGGCCGGGGTTTGCTCGCTGGCAGCGATGGATCGACTCGGTCTGGTCGTGGGCGATGGGCGGCTGTCACGCCGATCGCGACACGCTGGCGGTGATCGCGAGCGCCGGCTTTCACCTCGAGCGCTGCCGCGGCTTCGGCTTTCCGGCGCGGGCGCGCGTGTACCCGCGATCGGGACGGTACTTCAGGCTCGGCAGGATCGAGAGCGGACCGGCGTCTCCGAGCCGCGTCCCGCGTCAGCGACTGAGCACGCTTGAAGCACCCTGCTTTGCCCTGCGTTATCCGGGAGCGGCCGAGGCCGGGTCAGCGCTCGGCGAGGGCGAGCTCGGCAAGCCGCTTGACGGCCGGGCGCGTGAGGGCGACGGCGAGGAATCGCTTGGCGTGGCAGAAGAGCGCTTCCTCGACGCCCGTGGCCGCGACGAGGTCGGCCCCCTCGAGCCCGCCCCACGTGCCCGGCAGGTCGCGCCGGTTCTCGAACGTGCCGAGCTCGCGTGGCACGGCTTCAAGGCCGAAGCCCTGACGCTTGGGGTAGATCACGAACAGGGCGTCAGGCGCTGCGGGCACGAGCACCTGCTTCCACGGAGCATTGACCGGCAGTTCCACGATGCGCGGGTCCGTCGCCGCGGCGACCGCCTCGCGCACTATGCGCTCAGAGCGGCGACCGGATGCGGCGGAGGCCACCTCGCGGAGGAGGATGCCCCGGGCTAAAGCGACGGCCGCGTCGAAGCGCTCGCGCTCCTGTTCCGGTGTGAGCGATTCATCCCAGCGCGCGTTGAAGGCGCCGATGATGGCGTTGACGCTCATCGGGTGCACGCCGAGCAGCGACTGCGTCAGCTGCTGGCCGACGTCGTTGGCGTCCACGCCCTGCACAAGCGTTTCCTCGACGGCGTCGGCGACCTCCGGATCGCCGTCGCATACCCGCATGCCGAACTCTCGCCATACGAGACCGAACGAGGCGTAGCGCACGCCGTTCTCGCGCGCCGCGCGAAAGTCTCGCTGATGGTGGTCGAAGTCGCCGGTTGCGGCGTCGTCGCGAAACCCGACGTCGACGCGCAGGTCCGCCCGAGCGAGGGTATCGCGCTCGCGCGTGCGCACCACCTCGACCGGGTCGTCCAGCAGACCCAGCGAGGCGATGGCGAAGACCTCGTCCGCGTGGAAGGAACCGTTGTGGGTCGCGATCAGCATCCAGGACACTGTAGAGCGGGGAGTCGGGGTTCTCGATCTCTGAAGTCGGTCAAGCTGGGCGGGCGGAGATTCCAGCACTGCCCGGTGGCAACCATTGGACACTGGTGAGCCCGGTCAAGGCCTCCGACTTGACCGATGAGGACAGCGCGTCGCCGCCGAGAACCGGCGGTTCAGGCTGTCGCCAGGGGGTTGCGGTAGAGCTCGAGGAGAATGTGGGGATGGCACCCCACGCTACGACGCGGTGATCTTCCCTACGCCGAGACGATCGATCGCCTTCGGCTGGCCGGGGAGACTCGATCCCCTCTGGGGCTGGGGCGCCCTGGGGCTGGCCGGATCTGTGCTGCTGAGTCTTGCCGGTCCTCGGCTCGTCGACGGCGGCGTGGTCACGTGGTGGTTTGACCCGAGGATCCTGGGGGGGCACCGCGGCAACCTGATCGGCTTCTACCTCGGCGTGCTCACTCTGTCGGTGGCGTGGCTCGGGCTGGGTCGTGTCCTGCGTCGCCCGAAGGGCGTGCGTCTCGGCGAGCTGTGGGTCGTCGGCGGGCTGTGGTGCCTCCCGCTCGTCCTCGGGCCCGCCCTGTTCAGCCGTGACGTCTACAGCTACCTGGCCCAGGGAGCCATCGTCCATCTGGGACTGAGCCCGTACCACGACGCTCCGGTCGTGCTCGGTCACCTCGGCCAGGCCCATCTGCTGCAGGCCGTCTCACCCTTCTGGCGCCACACCACTGCGCCCTACGGTCCCCTGTTCCTGTACATCGTCAGCCTGATCGTGAGCGTGAGCGGCTCGAATCTGATCCTCGGCGTGCTCCTCCTGCGAGTGGTCGAGCTCGCGGGGATCGTCCTCATGGCGGTCTTCGTCCCGCGACTCGCCCGTGCCCTCGGGGCAGATCCCTGCCGCGCCACATGGCTGGCGCTCCTGAGCCCGCTCGTGCTGCTCGAGCTCCTGGCCGCGAGTCACAACGACGCCCTCATGGTCGGGCTGCTGGTCGCCGGCGTGGTGCTCGCATTGGAGCGCCGGCCCCTGCTCGCCATCGCGGTGTGCGCCCTCGCCGCCACGATCAAGCTCCCCGCCGCGACCGGGGTCGTGTTGATCGCCGCCGCGTGGGCTCGGACGGCTCTGACCCGGTCGGCCCGGATGCGGATCGTCGGTCAGGCGGGGGTGGTCGCGATCGGCGTGGGCGTCGCCGTGAGCACGGGCACGGGACTCGGCTTCGGCTGGATCTCGAGCGGACTGTTCTCGACCCCCGGTAAGGTGCAGCTCGCCATCACGCCGGCAACCGGGCTCGGGTGGACGATCGCCTCGTTGCTCCACGACGTCGGGATCGGGGCGAGCGCACGGGGACTCGAGTCGATTCTCGCCGTCGTCGCCGTCGGGGTGACCGCGGCGCTTGCGCTCGTGCTCGTGCACCGGACTCGCTGGGCGACCCTGGTCCCCTACCTGGGCGTGGTGCTGCTCGCGGCGGCGTTGGGCGGTCCCGCCGCATGGCCCTGGTACTTCAGCTGGGGGCTCGTGCTCCTCGCCGCCTGTCCGGCGACTCAGCGCTCTCGAGTCCTCGCGCTCGCCCTTGCGGCCTCGGTGTTCCTGGTCAAGCCGGACGGCGTGCTGGCGCTCCCGCTCGGGACCGCGCCGCTTTGCGTGATCGCCTACATCGCGGCCGGCGGGGGGGCCTGGTACGCCTGGCGGCGCCGACACGGCAATCAGGACGCCGCGGGTCGGTTCGGTCCTCGCCTGGCCGTGGCGGAGCCCGAGCCCCTCGGATGATCGCCGCGCGAGCTGGACCCGCGCCCGCCGCGCCGGCACGGCGGGGCCGAGATCTGGGCGGCCGCGGATCGGCGGGCGAGCGCTTGCGCAGCCTGGCCGCCATCGGTGTCCCGACCGCGCTGGGAGCGGCTCTCTGTCTGTACGAGATCACCACCCGCAGCCTCGGGTTCGACGAGTTCGCGAGCGTCACCATCGCCGCTGCCCACGGCGGTGCGCTGGGATCCGCCATCGCCCACGACGGGGGGAACATGGCGGGGTACTACGTCCTCCTGCACGTCCTGATCGGCGCGCTGGGCAACAGCGCGCTCGTGGTCCGCCTGCCCTCCGCGCTTGCCGGCGCCGCCACCGTGGCGATCGTCGGTCTGCTCGCCGGGCGGCTGTTCGGCCGGCAGTGCGCGTTCGTGTCCGGCCTGCTGAGCGCGGTCAGCCTTCCGCTCGTGTTCTGGGCCCAGGACGCTCGTGGCTACGCGCCGATGGTGGCCCTCGCGTCGTCGTCGTTCCTGGCCCTCGTCGTCCTCGTCGACCGGGACTCCAGCCGACGCGCGCGCCGCTGGGCGTGGATCGCCTACGTCGTCCTGACGACCCTGGCGGTGTATTGCAGCTTCGTCGCGGTGCTCGTCGTTCCCGCCCAACTGGTGACGCTGCTCTGGCACCGACGACCCCTGCGCCGGGTGGCGTCCGCCCTCGCCGTCTGCGCGCTGGCCTGTGCTCCGCTGGTGGTGCTCGCCGTGCAGCGCGGATCGGGCCAGCTGTTCTGGGTGTCACGGCCGTCGATCGCCGGCGCGACCGGAGTCCTCGAGACGCTGACTTCGTCGGCCCTGGCGCCGAGCTTCCGGGTCACCTCCACCGCGGCGATCCTGCTGGGACTCACGGGGGCGATTCTCATCGCCGTGGCCGCCGCGATCGGGCGTGGGCTGTCCCGTCGCGCCGAGGATTGGCCCGAATGGGGCCAGACGCTGGTGCTGGCCTGGCTGGTCGTGCCGGTGGCGCTGGCAGGCCTCGAGTCGTTGGTCGGGCAGCCGATCTTCCTGCCCCGCAACCTGCTGATGTCCATGCCGGCGGTGGCGCTGCTGCTGGGGTGGGGGATCAGCGATCGTCGCGTACCGCGCCCGGTCGCCTGGTCGCTGCTCGCCGGGGTGCTGGCGCTGCGGGTGCTGCAATTGATCCCGAGCTACGGCGTATCGCCCGAGGACTGGAGGGCGGCGAGCGCCCACGTTCTCGCTCGGTCCCACCCCGGGGACTGCATCGCCTTCTATCCCTCCGATGGACGGATGGCGTTTCAGTACTACGTCGGCACCGGGACGATCAGGACCAGCCGCGCCCCGCTCTCGGTGCTGCCGTCGCTCCCGTGGGGCGAGGTGCGCCCCTACGTCGAGGACTATGTCATCCCGTCGCGATCGCAGCTGTCGGGTCTGCCGGGGAGATGCCCCCGCCTGTGGCTCGTCTCGAGCCATTCCGGCCAACCGGACGGACCGAGGAGATCACGCGCGAACCATGCCCGCTACCTCGAGCTCTTGTCCACCCTGACCGGCGAGTACGGCGATCGCGACACGGCGTCGTTCGGGTACGCGAGCCCCGTTCGGGTGGAGCTGCTGGCGCGTTGATCAGGGGCGCAGCGTGGTGCCGACGAAGGTGAGCGCGCTCAGCACCGTGAGCAGCCCGACGCTCGCCCCGAGCAGCCAGAAGTAGGCCCTGCGGCTGGCGTAGTGCGCGAAGACGAGCACGGCCGGAAACGCCGTGATCAGCAGCCGCGGGTTGGGGGGCGTGAACTCGGAGGTGATCGCCAGCAGCCCGATGCCGAGCGTCCACACCATCGCCGGCACCGAGATCCGCCCCCGCCGGCGGAGCAGCAGCACGATTCCGATCACCAGTACGAACGCGCCGAGCAGCCCGACGACGAGATTCAGATTGATCGTGGGCATGTTGAAGTGGGTCAGGGAGATCTCGTCGGCCAGGCTGCGCGCCAGCCTCACCAGCGCGAACGGGTCGGTCTTCTCGTGCCACCCATAGTGCTGGGCCTGAAGATTGGCCAGCGGGGTGCCGGTCCACGCCCAGAGGAAGGCGGCGAAGGCCGATACGCCCACCATTGAGAGCAGCGGCGCGACGAAGCTCCTGCCGGCCTCGCGCAGGCTCCACCCCCGTCGGCGCAGCTCCAGCAGCGCCGAGGTGCCGCAGACCACCACGAGGATCAGGCCCTCGGGCTCGGTGGCGGTCGCAAAGGCGGCCAGGACGCCGGCGAGGAGCCAGCGGCGTCGTTCGAGCGCCAGCAGGCACCCGGCCGCCAGCGGGATGAAGATGCCCTCGGCGTAGACCATCGAGAAGACGACCGATCCCGGGAACAGGCAGAACAGCGTCGCCGCGCGGCGCCCGCTCTGCTCACCCCACCAGCCGGAGGCCAAGCGCTGGACGAGCACCGTGGCGACCAGCCCGCCGAGGCCCGAGACGACAATGCCCGCCACCGTGGTCGACCAGGACAAGGCGTGGCCCACGAGCCAGAGCACGATCGGAAACAGGGGAAAGAACCCGAGCGTCGTCTGGGCGTGGGAGGCGGACGTGGGATAGCCGTGGTTGGCCAGCTGTCGATACCACAGGCCATCCCAGTTGGCGAGCTCGTGGGTGAAGGAGTGGTGGCCGAGCACGGCGTCCACCAGCGCGACGACGAGCAGCAGCATCCGTGTACCGAGGTACACGGCGATCGGCCAGCGCAGCCCCGCCAGTGCGTTCGCGACCCGCCCGCGCTCGGGCGCCGGACGGGTCCTCAGCCTGGGATGGGCTGGGAGGGCGCCGTCCGGGGGCGAGCCGCCCGGACCTTCGAGGAGGTCCGGATCGCGACCGGACCCAGCGGGCTGTGTGGCGGTCCCCATCAGCGGGGAGTATGGAGCCGTCGTCGGCCCGCGCGAGTCGGCGGACGGCGGACTGTGGGCTCGCCGACCGGTGTCACGGGGTGGCTCGGCATCTGCGCACAGCTTACGCCGCCAACGTCAGCTCTCCGTCAGCGGTCGGGCGGCGCCGACAGCACGCCGCGGTACGCTGCGCCGGCGGCGGGCCGTGCCGGTCGCCCCCGGCGCCGGATTCGAGCACGATCGCCGCGCCGAACGGACCATCATGATCTACCGGATCCTGTTCCAGCTGCTGTTGCGGCGCATCCCGGCCGAGGCGGCCCACTTCTTGGCCTCGCAGGCGCTGCGCGCGGTCGGGGCCATCCCCGCAGCGAGGATCGCTCTGCGCCGGCTCACGCTTCCGGACGACGAATCGCTGCACGTGCGCGCGCTGGGTCAGACGTTCCCGAGCCCGCTCGGGGTCGGCGCGGGCCTCGACAAGCAGGCGCAGCTGTTCGGGGCGCTGGGGGCGATCGGCTTCGGCTTCGTGGAGGTGGGGACGGTCACGGCGGTCCCCCAGCAGGGTCAATCTCGGCCTCGGGTGTGGCGACTGGCGCCCGAGCGGGCGCTGCTGAACCGGCTGGGGTTCCCGAATCCCGGCGCGAGCAAGTTCGCGCAGCGGCTGGCGGCGCGGCGGGGACCCCCGATCGTCGGGGTCAACATCGGCAGGTCGAAGGTCGCGCCGCCCGAGGGCGCCGGCGCCGACTATCGCCTCAGCACCCGGGCGGTGGCGCGGTGCGCCGATTACCTCGTGGTCAACGTCAGCTCTCCCAACACGCCCGGCCTGCGCGAGATGCAGGCGGTGGAGCGCCTGCGGCCGCTCCTGCGCGAGATCAAGGCCGAACTGAAGCTGATCGGGGCTCGGGTGCCGCTGCTGGTCAAGGTCGCTCCCGACCTGGGTGACGAGGAACTGGACCGGGTCGCCGATCTCGCGGTCGAGCTCGGGCTCGACGGCATCGTCGCGGTCAACACGACGGTCAGCCGCTCCGGACTGTCGGAGTCGGCGCACTGGGTCGAGTCGATCCAGGGCGGGGGCATCTCTGGGTCGCCGCTGAAGGCGCGCGCGCTGGAGGTGCTGGCGCGGTTGTACGCGCGGGTTGGCCACGACCTGGTGCTGATCTCGGTCGGGGGCGTCGAGACGCCGGCCGATGCCTGGGAGCGCATCCTCGCGGGCGCGACGCTCGTGCAGGCGTACACCGGATTTGTCTACGGCGGGCCGGGATGGCCGGCGATGATGAACCGCGGGCTGCGCCGGCGAGTGCGCCAGGCGGGGGTCGACTCCATCGAGGCGATGATCGGAGCGGGTGCGGCGCTCGGGTCGCGCTCCCCGGCGAGCGGCCGCGTGGACGGGACATCTCTGGCAGAGTCCAGCTGATGCCCGACGCCCAGTCCTTTCGTTCCCAGTTCCCGGTGCTCGAGCAGGTGGCCTATCTCAACGCCGGAACCGAGGGCCCCCTCCCGCGCCGCGCCGCGCAGGACGCCCACCGGCGGATCGACGCCGAAGTGGGGCAGGGTCGGTGCGGGCGGGCGTACTTCGACGCGCTGATGGACCTGGCGGCGCGGCTGCGCGCGGGCTACGCGAACGTGCTGGGTTGCGACCCGTTGGAGGTCGCGCTGACCGGCTCGACCACCGACGGCCTGAACACCGTCATCTCGGGTCTTGAGCTGCGCCCCGGTGACGAGATCCTGACCAGCGACGAGGAGCATCCCGGGCTGCTGGCGCCGCTGGGCCGAGCCTGCCGGCGTCAGGGCGTCCAGGTGCGCGTGGTCCCGGTGGCGGAGATCGCGGCGGAGATCTCGAGCTCGACCCGGCTGGTCGCCTGCTCGCACGTGTCGTGGGTCAGCGGGCGGGTGGTCGACGTGGCCGCGCTGGTGTCCAGCGGTGTCCCGGTGCTGCTCGATGCCGCGCAGGCCGTCGGGGCGATTGCCGTCGACGTCCACGCGCTCGGGTGTGACTTCTACGCCGGATCGGGACAGAAATGGCTGTGCGGGCCCGAGGGCAGCGGCTGCCTCTACGTGCGCCGCGAGCGCCTCGAGGAGCTGCTGGTCCCGTGGCCCGGGTACGGATCGCTGGGCGACCCCGCGCGTCCGCTCGAGCTGATCCCGGCCGCGGGGGCGGCTCGCTTTGACCACGGCTTCCCGGGCGCGCTGCGCAGCACGCTCGCGCTGGCCTCGCTGTCGGTGTTCGAGGAGGCGGGATGGGATTGGGTGCACGAACGCGCGGCCTCGCTCGCCTCCTCGCTCGCGGCCTCGCTCGCGGCGCGCGGGCTGCAGGTCGGTCCGCGGGGGCGCTCGACGCTGGTGTCGTGGACGGCGCGGGATCCCCAGGCCGAGGTGGAGCGGTTGGCGGCCCAGGGCTTCGTGGTGCGCAGCATCCCGGCCTTCGGCTACGTCCGCGCCTCCGTGGGCGCCTGGTCCTCGGAGGCGGAGCTCGACGCGCTGGTGGCGCTGGCCGCTCCGTGATCGACGCCGGCTGATCACGCGCCCGCGACCGTGATCGGCTCACCCGTCGATGACGCGCCGGCCGTGCGTGTAGACGGTCACGGTGGCGCCCCGAGCGAACCCGCAGAGCGTGATCCCCCGCTCGTGCGCGAGCGAGATGGCCAGTGAGCTCGGCGCCCCCACCCCGACCAGGATCGGGGCGCCGGCGACGGCGGCCTTCTGGGCCAGCTCAAACGACAGCCGGCCGCTGACGCAGAGGATGCGCTCGCCGAGGGGCACGATTCCGTCGAGCAGCGCGCGACCGATGACCTTGTCCATCGCGTTGTGACGTCCGACATCCTCTCGCGTCATCAGCGGCCGGCCCTGCGCGTCGAACAGTCCGGTCGCGTGGAGGCCGCCCGTACGCTGGAAGCCCGGCTGCGCCAGCCCCTGCGGCAGGGCGGCGAGCATGGCCCGCGGGACATGCGGTCCCGCGGGCAGCGGGGCACTGAGGACCGCCAGCTCCTGCAGCGCTCCCTTCCCGCACACTCCGCACGAGGAGGTGGTGTAGAAGCGCCGGGCGCCGGGGTCGCGAGTCAGCGGGCCCGCCACCTCGATCGTGTTGGCCGCGAAGTCCCGGGTCAGGCCCGCCCGGCGCGGTCCGACGATCAGGCCTTCGGTGTAGAGAAAGCCCAGCGCCAGCTCCTCGTCGTGACCGGGAGTCCGCATCGTCACCGCCAGGGGCTCGCCGTCGACCCGGATCTCCAGCGGCTCTTCGACGGCGACCTCGTCGCCGCCGCCGTCGTGCTCGACGCGCGTGTAGGCGACCGCGAGCACATCGTCCTGCAGCGTGGCCTGCAGCTCGGCGACGTCCTGCGTCAGCGCCAAGCGCTGCTCCCCGTCCACCGCGCCGGTGCTCAACCGGTCGCTCACGACACCTCGGTCAGCCCCCCGGTCTGCTCGTCGTAGACGAACCCGGTGATCAGCACATCGTCGGCGATCAACGGCGACTTGCGCAGGTACTCGACGTCGTCGCGGACGCTCTGCGTGACCTCGGAGAACGGCAGGTAGTCGATGCCGCCGTCGTCGGCGCCCAGATCCTCCTTGACCTTGGCGCTCAGCTGGTCGCTGGTGAAGCTCAGCATCCCGCAGTCGGCGTGGTGAATCACCACCACCTCCTTGGTGCCGAGCAGGCGCTGGGAGATCACCAGCGAGCGGACGGCGTCCTGGGCGCGTCCGCCGGCGTTGCGAATCACGTGAGCGTCGCCTTCCTCGAGGCCGAGCATCCGCGAGGGCACCAGGCGTGCGTCCATGCACGTGAGCACGGCCACGTGACGCGCCGGGGGCATGGCCAGGCCCTGCTTGTCGAATCGGTCGGAGTACTGGGCGTTGGCCTGAACCAGCTCTTCGGTGACTGACATCGGTCCACCTCCACGATCGGACGTAAATTAGGAAAATCGGATCGGAGTTTACAGCTTTGAGAACCGTCGATCCCGAGGGCCGGTTGACCGTCGTCCTCAGCAGTCGAGCGCCGCGCCGGCCGCGGCGCAGATCTCGTGGAGCCGCGGTCCCAGCTCGCCGAGCCGGCGTACGAGCATCGCCTGGGGAAACGGTTGGAGGTTGTCGAAGGACGCGACCGACTCGATCGGCAGCCCCTCCTGCGCCCCCAGCGTCAGTTCGCTCGGCAGGCCCCGGGCGCGGCTGGTCACCGGTGCGACCAGGACGCGCTGCATCACCTGGTTGGCCGCATCCCGACTCACGACCAGGAACGGCCGACCCTTCTCGTCCGGGGCCTCGCCCCACCACACCTCGCCTCGCCCTACCACCATCGCTCCCAGGGCTCGTCGCGGATCGCCTCCATCGCCAGCCGCGTGGCCTGCGCCAGTTCCCGTTCAGTCTCGGGCCGCCGAGCGACTGAGTCTCGGTAACGCCGCTCGACGTCCGCGCGTCGCCGGGCGCTGAGGATGGCCTCGACCCCAGCCCGGACGGCGTGGGAGCGGGTCTCAAACGTCCCCCCTGCGACCAGCCGGTCCAGTTCGCCGATCAGCTCATCGGGAAGCTTGACCGCGATCTGCTTCGTCATGCGACTAGTATACCCCAACGTCATACCGGCGCCCGGATCAGGACGGCGGCGCCGATCGCGGCCAGTAGGAACAGGCTCGTGCCGACGGCCCCCGTCAGTAGCTCTCGCGCCCGTCACGGCACAGCTCCTGTCTCGACGGCGCTCACCGACACATCATGGGACTGATTTCGCCTCGACGAGGATCGAAGCGTGCCGCGTCAATCGCTGGGTGCGCTGCTGGTCATCGGGCGCAGGCTTGCCGCAGGACCGAAGCGAGACCGCTGGGTGACCAGGACGCATGCCGCGACGATCAACGCGGTGAGCAGTCCGGTGGCACCGATGTGCTCACCGAGGAGCGGTACCGACCAGGCGATGGTCAGCAGCGGCTGGGCGAGCTGGAGCTGGCTGGCCTTCGCCACCCCGGCCTCGGCGAGCCCGCGATACCAGGCGAAGAATCCGACGAACATCGAGATGACGCCGACGTAGGCGAAGCCGCCCAGCGCCGTCGCGCTCGGATGCGTGGGAGGGTTGCGAACAAGGGCGAGGATGGTGATCGGCAGCGAGACCGGAAGTGCGATCAGAGCTCCCCAGGCGATGACCTGCCAGCCGGGCATCGCCCGCGCCAGCCGGCCGCCCTCGGCGTAGCCGACCGCGGCGACGATCAGCGCCATGAGCAGGAGCGCATCGGCGAGGTGGAGCGTCCCGGCGCCTCGCGAGAATGCGTAGGCAGCGACCACCGCGGTGCCGAGACCGCTGGCGGCCCAGAACAGCCACCCAGGTCGGTCGCCGACGCGAATGACGGCGACGATCGCCGTGGCGGCGGGTAGAAGTCCGACCACGACGGCGGCATGGCTCGAGCTGGTGTGACGCAGGGCGAGGGCTGAGAGCAGGCCAAAGCCGATGCCGCAGCCGATGGCGACCGCGATCAGCCCGGGCCAGCGATCGCGGGTCGGGAGCGGCGCCCGCACCGCTCGCAGGCACAGGGCCGCGAGCCCGGCGGCGATCACCGAGCGTCCGGCGCCGACGAGATCCGCGTCAAAGCCACGTTCCGCCAGCGTCGTGGCGGGGAACGTGAACGAGAAGGCGAGCACTCCGAGCGCCGCCCAGCCGAGGCTTGGGAACGTTACGCGACGGGTGCTAGTAGCGCTACTGTGTCTGCCCATGCCCAACGGTACCAGTATTGAGCGAGTCTCGTCGGGACTGCGGGAGCGAGCTGGCTTGATGCGCCCCGGCGAGCGGCTGCCCTCGACCCGTGAGCTGACCGCGAGCTACGGCGTCAGCCCCGTCACCGTCTCGCGTGCGCTGGCGGTGCTGGCGGGAGAGGGAGTGCTGGCGACGCGTCCGGGCAGCGGCACCTACGTGGCCGAGCCGTTCGTGCCCGCCGCGGGGTCCATGGATTTCTCCTGGCAGACGCTCGCCCTGACCGACCGCACGATCGATGCCACCAGCGTCGCGTTCCTGCTCCAGTCCGAGGTGGAGGGGATGGTGTCGTTGGCCGGCGGCTACCCGCACCCCTCGCTGCTCCCCGGCCGAGCCCTCACGGCGGCGCTCGCCCGCGCCGCGCGGCGCCCCGAGGCCGCGCAGCGCCCGCCACCGGCGGGGATCGGAGGGCTGCGAGCCTGGTTTGCGCGTTCGCTGGGCACCACGATCTCGCCCGAGGATGTGATCATCACCGGCGGCGCGCAGGCGGCGCTGTCGGCGGCGTTTCGTGCCATCGCTCCCGCCGGCGCACCCGTTCTGCTCGAGTCCCCGACCTACATCGGCGCGATCGCCGTGGCCCGGGCGGCGAGGCTGCGGGCGGTCCCGGTCCCGACCGACGGCGACGGCGTGCGGCCCGACCTGCTCGCCGCCGCCTTCAGGGCCACCGGTGCGCGTCTGTTCTACTGCCAGCCGACGTTTCAGAACCCGACCGGCGTCGTCCTGGCCGCCGAGCGGCGCCAAGCGGTGCTGGCGGCGGCGCGTGATGCCGGGGCGTTCGTGGTCGAAGACGACTTCGCCCGGCAGCTCGCTCACGACCGGTCGGCCCCGCCGCCGCTGATCGCGCAGGACACCGACGGACGCGTCGTGCACATCGCCTCGTTGACCAAGTCGATCTCCCCCAACCTGCGTGTCGGCGCCCTGGTCGCCCGTGGACCGGTGGCCGAGCGGTTGGGCGCCCTGCGGCTCGTAGATGACTTCTTCGTTCCCCGCCTGCTTCAGGACGCCGCGCTCGAGCTCGTCAGCGCACCCGCCTGGAGCGCGCACCGGGCTCGTCTACGGGCCGCCCTCGCCGAGCGGCGAACCGCGCTGCTGAGCGCGCTCTCCGAGCAGCTCCCAGACGTCAGGGTGGCGGGGGTGCCCGCCGGTGGCCTGCACGTGTGGGCGCGCCTGCCCGACCACGTCGACGACCTACGGCTCGCCGCCCGCGCCCGTGCGGCCGGGGTGCTCATCAGTCCCGGCCGCCCCTACTTCGCCGCCGAGCCACCCGCGCCGCACCTCCGGCTGTCCTTCGCGGCCGTTCGCGACAGCCAGGAGCTCATCGAAGGGGTCCGCCGCCTGGCCGGCGTGCTGGCGGCGCTGAGTTCGCCGCCCCCGGTGCCGTAGCCCGGCGAGCCCGTCCGCCGCCCGCGGCTCGCTGCCCCGCTCGCCCACGGCCGGCGAGCCCTCTGCCGGCGGGCCCTTGGCCGGCGGGCCCGCGGCCGTGTCGGGGGGCTCCGGAGACGTGGGCCGCGAGTGCCCTGCCGGGCTCGATGCCGGGCTCGATCTGCACCGGCTCGGGCCGCGACACCGGCTCGGGCGCGATCCGCGAGCGCAGCTTGGTCGCGGCGATCACCACCGCCACGAGGCAGAAGACGGCCGCGACCGTGAAGGCCAGGTCAAAGCCGTCGGAGAGCGCCCGCGCCGCGCTCACCCCCTTCTCTCCGCTGGTCTGAGCGCTGGCGATCGTGCTGAGGATGGCGAGGCCGAGCGCGCCGCCCATCAGGCGCGAGGTGTTCAGCAGTCCGGAGCCGAGGCCGCTCTGCGGGCCGCTCACGTCCTGCATGGCCACGATCGTCGAGGGCACGAGCGAGAAGCCCATCCCCAGCGCGGTCAGCAGGGCGCCGGCGAGCACCGTCCCGAGGTAGTCACCGCCCGGGGCGATGCCCGTCAGCAGCAGCATGCCGGCCGTCATCGAGAGCATCCCCGCCGTGATCACGGCTCGGGCGCCGAAGCGAGCCACCGCGCGGGGCGCGAGCGTGGAGCCGGTGAAGATCGACAACGTCATGGGCAGGAAGCTGAGCCCCGCTTCGATCGCGTCGTAGTGCAGCACCTGCTGCAGGTAGAGCGTGATGAAGAACCAGGTGGGGAAGTTCGCGCCGTACATCAGCAGCACGACCAGGTTCGAGGCGCGCAGCTGGCGGTGGCGGAAGATCGAGAGCGGGATCAACGGCACCCGCGCGACCTTCGCCTCCACGAACACGAACGCCCCGAGCAGCGCCGCGCCCACGGCGAGCGGCGCCAGCACGCCGGGAGAACCCCAGCCGAGGGTGTCGGTGCGCACGATCCCGAACGTGACTGCGATCAGACCCGCGGTGATCAACGCCGCTCCGAGCGCGTCGAAGTGGCGGGAGCCCTCGGCGGGCGCGATGGCGGGGATCGCGCGCAGGGCGAGGACCACGACGATTGCTCCGAGCGGAACGTTGACGGCGAAGATGGCCTGCCAGCCGATCCACTGCGTGAGCACGCCGCCGAGCAACGCTCCCGAGGAGGCGCCGAGGGCGCCCATCGCGCCCCACAGTCCCAGGCCGCGGTTGCGCTCCGGACCCTCGGGAAGGGTGCTGGTGATGATGGCCAGCGTCGCCGGGGAGGTCACCGCCCCCGCCACGCCCTGGGCGGCTCGGGCGCCGATCAGCAGCCCACGGGAGCTCGCCAGTGCGCAGGCGAGCGAGCTGAGCGCGAACATGGCGGTGCCGACGAGGAACACGCGCCGACGCCCGAGCAGGTCCGCGGAGCGTCCGCCGAGCATCAGCAGGCCGGCGAAGGTGAGCGTGTAGGCGTTCACGACCCACTGCAGCCCGGCGGTCGAGAATCCGAGGCCGGTGCGGATCGAGGGCAGGGCGACGTTGACGATCGAGACGTCGAGGATGACCATGAACTGGGCCAGGCAGACGACGAGCAACAGCACGGTCGAACTCTGCGGGCGGCGGGGCAGTAAGGTTCTGATTGAGTTCATGGGGAGTAGGATGGGCTCATGCTTATCCGGGTACAAGAGAAGGAGTTATCCTGGTAGTACAGGTTCCCCCCATCGCCACCGAGATCCCGCCGCCACCGACCGCGCAGATCGTCGGGGCCAGCGGAGAGCGGCGCCGCGCCGAGCTCGCCGACTTCCTGCGCAAGCGCCGCGCCCACCTGAAGCCCGAGGAGGTGGGGCTCCCGAGCGGGGGGCGCCGCCGCACGCCGGGTCTCCGGCGCGAGGAGGTCGCGCACCTGGCCGGGGTGGGCACGACCTGGTACACGTGGCTCGAGCAGGGCCGCGAGGTACGCGCCTCGCTCGACGTGCTCGAGGCGGTGTCGCGCGCGCTGCGCCTGACCCCCGCGGAGCGCACCCACCTCGTGCTGCTCGGTCGGGGGGAGGAGCCGCCGCCGTGCAAGTCGGCCGAGCGGGTCTCGCCGACGATCAAGCGCCTGATCGAGAACCTGGGACCAAACCCGGCCTACGTGCTCGGCCGGCGCTGGGACTATCTGGCCTGGAACCAGGCGGCGACGGCGCTGTTCGGTGATCTCGGGGCCGTCCCGCGCGCGGCGCGCAACCACGTCTGGATGCACTTCATGGACGCGGCCCGGCGGGAGATGTTCCCGGACTGGGAGCGCAGTGCCCGGCTCGTGGTGGCGAAGTTCCGCGCCGACTCCGCTCGTCACATCGGCGATCCCGAGTTCGAGCAGCTGATCGGCGCGCTGCGCAAGTCGAGCCCCGAGTTCTGCCGGGCGTGGAAGAAGCACGAGGTTGCGCACAGCAGCGCCGGGCGCAAGGAGATCCGCCATCCCGTCGTCGGGACGCTGATCTTCGAGCACTCGGTGTTCAATCCCCAGGAGGCTCCCGAGCAGCGGATGATCCTGTACTCGCCCCTGCCCGAGCAGGACACCCCCGCGAAGTTCGCGCGGCTGCTCGGGAGGTAGCGTCCCCGGAGCCGGCCGGATCGGGCCCGTACCCTCGGCCACGACGGCCTGAGCCTAAAGCTCCATCGACGAATGGTCGATGAATCGATCGACTACCGGCGGGGGGTCACGTCGCTTGACACGTGGGCGCTTCGGGCGGGGCCAACGGGGGCAACCCCGTCGACGGGGCCGGCAAAGCGGGCTTCAACGGCGGTGGAATGGGGCCCGACGGCAACGGCCGGAGCTCGAGTGGCGGCGGGGGTGCGACTGATGTGCGCACGACCCCCGCGGCCACGACCGGTTCGCTCAGCACCCGCCTGTTGATCGCCGCCGGCGGCGCCGGCGCGGGGGCGGACGGATTCGACATGCCTCGACCCCGAGGGACTCGTTCACCTGCACGCCCGGTGCCGGCGGCACGCTCCACGGATGCGCCGGCTACGTCGGTGCGACGCCGGTTCGCAGCGGCGACACGATCCCGACGTCGATGGCCGGCACATTCACCCTCGAGGTGATCGCAACTGGAGCCGACAGTCAGACGGGCAGGGCACAGGTCACCTACCAGGTCGATCAGGGGCCAACGCGCCTCACCGCGACCCCGGTGCTGCGAGGCGGCCTGACCGCGTCGCTGACCCGCTCGGATACCGGGGCGCCCCTGGCGGGGCAGACCGTGGTATTCAGCAGCGGAGGCAGGCAACTGTGCCGGGCCACGACCAACCCCGCCGGTTCGGCAACCTGCCGAGGGTGGGTCGGCTTTCTGGTCGCAGTCCTGCACGGCGGTTACAAGGTCACGTTCGCCGGCACCCAGAACTACCTGCCGGCGAGCGCCGCGCCGGGTTCACCGAAGGATCGGCTGCGGCGCATCGAGCGCGTGACGGGAGCCGTTCTGGTCGGATTGGGCGTCCGCCTCGTGCTCGAACGCCGCCGAGTCCTTGTCTCAGCGCCAATCGGGCTCTCACGTTCTGCGCCTGGAGCACGTCTATGTCTATGAGTCGACGTGCGACAGCTCCCAACCAAGACCTCCTCGCGGGTGCCTCGGTGCGGGATACGGGCCGCACGCCGCCACGTATCCGCAGCGCTCAAACGAACGAAGGGATCTGCCGATGCCCCAGCCAGCCCTTGACAGCGTCACCATCCGGATCGCCCGGCTCGAGTGGGAGGGGCTAACCGGGCAGCTTTCCGAGCGGGGGTTCGCCATCACCGAGCCGGTGCTCGATGCCGAGGAGTGCGTCTCGCTCGCCGACCTCTTCGAGACTGACCGTTTCCGTTCGACCATCGACATGGCCCGGCATCGCTTCGGTGACGGTCGCTACCGCTACTTCGCCCATCCGCTGCCGGATCTCATACAAGACGCGCGCGTGGCGTTCTATGAGCACCTGGCCCCCATCGCCAACCAATGGGCCGAGCTGCTGCCCGGCGAGAACCCGACTTACCCGCCGACGCACGAACGGCTGCTCGAGCGCTGCCGTCAGGCTGGCCAGACCCGCCCGACGCCGCTGATGCTTCGCTACCGCGAGGGCGACTGGAACGCGCTGCACCAGGATCTCTACGGCGAGGTGTTCTTTCCGTTCCAGGTCCTCACGGTGCTGTCTGACTCCGACCGCGACTACGCCGGTGGTGAATTCGTGCTGCTGGAGCAGCGTCCGCGCGCCCAGAGTCGCGCGCACGTCCTGCGTCCCGCGCAAGGCGAGTTCGTCATCTTCCCGACCCGCGAGCGGCCCAACCAGGGCAAGAACGGTTATCACCGGGTGGGACTGCGCCACGGCGTCTCGACGGTCACCGCCGGTACCCGCCTCGTACTCGGCATCATCTTTCACGACGCCCAGTGATCCCGCAACGCGCGGCCCGCAGGCCGTCGGGTTTCAGCTGGTGACCGAGGCGAGCTGGACAGGGCTCGGGAGCCGCGCTTTGCCGCTATCCCGTGGCTATTCCGGTCGCGGCACAGCGTCGGGCCGCCGGACTCCAGCACGGTCTACATTTCGCTCGCCGTCAGCTTCGTCCGCTTGCTTGACCCCGAAAGCCCCGCCGCTCGGGGACGCATCGCCTCCGATTGCGGGTTCAGCGAATGTGGCGCTGGGCTGAGTCAGCGGCGTCGGCGAGCCGGGTTAGGAACTTGAAGAATTCGGGCGGTTGGTCGTGGAACAGCCGGTCGGCGGTAAGTCCTGTCACCGCCGCTCGGGCTCCTGCATGTGCGTCGGAGGTGGGGCGCACGATCGAGCATTGCGGGAGGTTGCGGGAGATGAACTCGCACGGCTCGGGGAGGATCAGGTTGGTTTGCAGCGCCTGGGTGTTCGCGGCGTTGAGTTCGGGGAAGTGAAGCCCGGTGGCGGGGTCGGTGACTCCCGCCAGTGGCTGGGCGACGGCGTTGCCGGCCTTGTCGTGCCAGAGCGAGAAGTGGTTGGTCTCCACGCCGCCGATCGAGACCACGATTCGCAGCACCTCGAGGCTTGAGGCCCATCGTCGTGTAGAGGCTTGAGCCGGCCTGCTCGATGAACGCGAAATGAAAGCCTGCCGTGTTGGCGATCGCCTGCATCCGCAGCGCCTGCGGGCCCGCGCTCGGCGGCACCGAGGGAGACGGGATCTTGGTGTTCGGGGGGGTGTCGGTGTCGTTGAGCGGGATCGCAGGCTGGCCTTCAATCGCCACGGCTGCGGGAACGTCGCGCCGAAGTCGGAGTTTTTGCCCGACCGGTAGCGCGCGTACCAGCTCGTGTCGACGTTCAGCGCTTTGAGGTCGGTCAATCGCGGCTTGTGATCGGCGCCGGTCGCGTCGCTGCCGTGCAGCGTGCGGAAGCGCTCGAGGCGGACCGGCTCGGCGCCCTTGAAGCGCAAGTAGGCGTTGATGAACGCGGCGTGACTGAGCTCATCGTCGGTGTTATCAGCGATGTACTGCGGCCAGGAACCGCAGGATCGCGATGTCGCCCTTTGTCGGCCGAGAGTCAGCGGCCAGCGCCGGACCCGCCCCGAGGATGCCGGCCGCGGGCAACGCCGCCGCGCCGGCGACGCCCTTCAAAAACGAGCGGCGGCCCACAACCCGCTGCCAGAGGCCGCCGAGGTCGTCCGCGCTCGGCTCTGAGATGGCTGAGGGATGATCGTGGTTGCTCATCGTGACTCCTTCGAGAGGTGGTGTGGGGGGCTGGCTCCCCGTTTCAGAGCGAGTCCGTCAGGGGCAAGAGACTCTCGCCGACGCCGCAACCTTCCGGACACTCCCGACAACTGCGTCGAGCTGCCTTGCTGCTGGCTGGACGCCCGCCCGTCGGTCATTGGTTGCCGTCGCCGTCGCTGGGGGCGCCGTTGTTGTCGGCGTCGTGGTCGCCGCCGTTGTGCTGCGGGATCGCGGACGCCGAAGCGTCTGACGCCGGCTTGGTGGCCGGCACGCTCGACGTGGTTTGGGTGGCGGGTGCGGTGTGGGCGGCCGGCGGTGAACTCGCGCCGTACCCTCCGGCACCGGCCTGATGGGCGGCGGTATTGCCGCAGCCGGCGATGGCCAGCGCTCCGGTAGCGCCCAGGGCGAGAACGGCGAGCTTCATGGATCCAATCGTGACGCGCATTGCAGACTCCTCGATGGTGATCGCGACGCCCGGTTTGGACCGCCGCTCTTCGGTGTAGGACGTCACGCCAGGTCCAGACCTTCCGTGAGCTACCGAGGAAGGAGGTGCCGTCAGGCGCGCGCCCGGCCTTCGACGAGGCGGTCGTGTCCGGTTGGAATCCCGGCCGTTCTGAAGTCAGCCCCGCCGGGTGACGATCCCGTCGGGCGGCCGCGAAGCCCCGACGCGGACCCCAAAGTTCCCACGCTGCGCGACCGCCGGGGGAAGGATCATCGCCGGCCGGGTGTCTGCTGTGGTGTCCACCTATACGCAGCCGGCCGCCCGGACCATCGTGGCGGGGCAACTGCAGTCAAGGAACCACCATGCATCTCACACCGCGACCCGAGCGGTCGCTTCATCCTGCCGGCGATGACGCCATCGGCCGTCGTCTGTGCAGTCGGATGATGCTGGCGGCGTTCACCGCCGCCTGCGCCGTGCTGATCGCCGCGTGCGGCAGCTCCGCGTCGCGGACGGCGGCCACACAAGCGGCGGCGACCACCGCAACGGCTTCTGCCGTCCCGGTCAGCGATCCCGGTTTGCCGGCGCGGGTCCTGGTTCGCAACTCGAGCCTGGGGCGGATCATCGTCGATGGTCACGGCCGCACCCTCTACGCGTTCAGCGCAGACCACGCCGGGGACAGCACGTGCACCGCAACGTGTGCTCATTCCTGGTCGTCGTACACGACGATGGGCCGACCCACCAGCGGCCCTGGCGTCAAGGCCTCGTTGCTCGGTGTGAACCACGCGGCCGACGGACAGAGCATGGTCACCTACCGCGGCCATCCTCTGTATCGCTTCCGCAAAGACGCGCGGCCCGGGCAGATCACTGGTGAGGACGTGAGCGCTTTCGGCGGTCGCTGGGACGTGCTCTCAACGGCGGGCACCCGGATCACCGAGCGCTACAAGGCGCCCGCCACCACGTACACGGCTCAGTCGCCGTCGGTTACGACCCAGGCGGCCCCACCGCTGCTCACCGGGGGTTTCGCTACCGCCCTGCCCGCCAGCGCTGCGTCACACCGGTCACATCCTCGGGCTCATCATCCCCACCATCGCCCGGTCCACCACCATCACCATGCAGGGGGCGCGATCCCGCAGCGCAACGGCGGCGACCACGACGCCGACAACAACGGCGCACCGAGCGACGGCGACGGGAACCGGTGACCACGAACCCGACGGCGATCATGCGCAAGTGCTCGACGCCGATGGCGACCGGGAGCATCGGCCTTGCGCTGATCCTTGCCGGCTGCGGCGGCTCAAGCACGGCTCCGGGCCACTCCTCAGGATCATCGGCGCAACCGGCGACCACCAGCCGGTATGCGCCGGCCAAGCCCCCGACCCGCAGCACTCACCTGCTCGCCACGGCAACAGATCCCGCCGCGGCCGCCGTCGCGGTGGGTGACACGCGACCGGCCGGGGAACTCCCAGCAGCCGGCTTCTCCTGGCTTCGTGCCGGTCGGCCGCCCATCGGCTGGACTCGGGCGACGATTGCGTCTGGGAACGCCACGGTCGTCTACCCCGCCGACTGGACGCCGATCCCGGGCGACCGCGGCACGGTCACGGACGCCCTGCGCGGCCCCACCGGCGGCTACCGCGGCTATCTCAACGTCACGCCTGACCAGGGAGCCGAGCCCCAGAACATCGGCTGGGCGGCGTTTCGCATCCGGCGAAACCGCGAAGAGGGCGATGAGCACGTGCACCAGCTCGCTGCCGCCGATGGGCTGCGCTTCCGAGACGCTCGCGGCTCGTGCGTGATCGATGACTACCGCTCCGGTGCCGGCTCTCATCCCTACCGCGAGATCGCGTGCATCGTCACCGGCCGCCGGCACACCAGCATCCTCGTCGCAGCAGCCCTGAAGCCAGACTGGCACACCGTCGCTCCGGTCCTCGAGCGTGCCGCGTCCACGTTTCTCGAGCGATGAGCACGACGGCCGGCGACCTCGGCGCGTCCCGCCTGAGACGGACCACTGCCGGGCAGCACGAGCAGAGCGTGATCGAGCGGGGGACCCCCGGCTTGGGGGCGAGCTGAGACCAGATGCCCGCGGCCACAGACTATGCTCAACACGGCACCAGCACCATGTCGGTCGCACCGCGCAAGCTTGACCCCGAGCGCCTGGGCGATCATCTCGATCGCCTCTATTGCGCGGCCTGGGGACTGTGCGGATCGCGCGAGGACGCCGAGGATCTGGTCCAGGACACCTACGCCAGAGTGCTCAAACGCCCTCGCCTGCTGCGCAATGACGACGATCTCGGCTACCTGTTGAGAGCGCTGCGAAACACCCACTTCTCCGCCCGGCGCGCGGCCGGACGCCGACTGCGCCCCGACCCCCTGCCCGACGATCTCGACTCGCTCGAGGACCACAGCGTGGTCGGACCGCAGGACGCCCTCGACGCACGCCTCGACTCGGGCGAGTTGTACGCGCTGATCGCCCGGCTCCCCGACGGTTTCAAGGAGGCGCTGGTAGCCGTCGACCTGCTCGGCCTCTCCTACGGTGAGGCTGCTCGCGCGCTGCGCGTCCGCGAGGCGACGATCACCACCCGCCTGTACCGCGCGCGTCAACGGCTCGCGCGGGCCCTGGACGGGAAGGACCCCGGCTCTGAAAACGTCATCGTCAACAGAGCACCATGACCCGCCACCACCGCAAAAATGTCCCCACCGAGCGCGATCTGGTCGCGCTCGCTGACGGGTCGCTGCCCGCCGCTCGACGCGCTCGCGTTGAGCGAGCTGTCGCCGCCTCACCCGAGCTACAGGCAGACCTCGCCGCGCAGCGACGCGTCCTGGCCGCCGTACACCACGCGGCCAGCGAATCAGCCCCGGCCGCGCTGCGCGCGCGCCTGGCGCTGCGGCGCGCTCCCGCCCACCGTCCGCCCTCCACCCAGCGCGCGAGGCGAGCGTTCATAGGCGCCACCGTCGCCTCGGCCGCCGCGGCGATCATCGCCATACTCGTGATCGCCGGAGGCCCAGCCGGCGCGCCGAGCGTCGTCCAGGCCGCGACCCTCGCCAGTCGGCCGCCGGTCGCTCCCGTGCCCGCTCAGCAGGGCAACGGCGTCACCCTTATCCGCCTCTCAGCCGCCGGGCTGCCCTATCCCTACTGGGACGATCACTTCGGCTACAAAGCCACCGGCGTTCGCCGCGACCGACTCGGCGGCCGCCTGGCCACCACCGTCTACTACATGCACGCCGGCCAGCCGGTCGCGTACACGATCCTCACCGGCGCGGCGATCCCCAGCGGCACGCCCACCCACAGCACGGTCGAGAACCACGTGATGCTGCGCAGCTTCACTGCTCACGGACGGCTGACCGTCACCTGGTTGCGCCGCGGCCACACCTGCGTCCTCACCGCCACCCACACCCCGCTCCCGGTGCTGCTGCGCCTCGCCTCCTGGAAGGGCGAAGGCGAGATCCCCTATTAGCCGTCAGCGGGTGGAGGGCCACAAGCGATACATGCGCCGATCTTCGCTATGTCCGATGACCGCGCGATCGGTTCCGCCCATCGCTGGGGCACAAGCTCGACGAGCACGGTCGGCTGCCACCAAGCCTGGTCGGCTATCTGGAGGCCACCGGCAACCAGACGGTGACGGTTGAGACGGTCCCGAGGTGGGCGCGGCTCCCTCGAGGGGATCCTGGAAGCAGCGTGGGGCCGCGGCCGAGGATCCGCTCGACCGCCGCCAGGTCGCTCCTCACCGCATCGCTCAGCGCGAACCCAGCGACCGCCGTCGCCGACTCGAACCAGGCGATCCGAGCGATGGACCTCGGATAGGATCGCGGTATGCCTCGTCTTCCGGCAGACGTGCCTCCGGACTCCGCGGTGGTGATCACCAATCCCGATGAGGACTGCTCGCCGGAGGCGTTTCGGGCGTTCCTGGATGACCTGCTCCACGGGCCCGAGCCTGAGGTTGACAGTGTCGACGCCTCCCGCGCGCTGCGTGCGCTGCGGGCTGACGCCGCGGCGTGACCGCGGTCGTGATCGACGCCTCAGCCGGCGTTGAGATCGTCGCTGGCACCCGCCGAGGCAGAGCGCTCGCCAGGCCCCTGCCGGTCGGGGGGTCGGCTGGCGAGAGGCAAATCGCGCCTGGCCCGATATGGGCCTGCAAATGACGCGATTTGCCTTGCTGTGACTAACGGGAGCGACGGGACTCGAACCCGCGACCTCCGGCGTGACAGGCCGGCGCTCTAACCAACTGAGCTACGCCCCCGAGGGGACGGTCCAGTATGACAAGACGAGTTCGTGCTCGCTCGGCGCAACTTTTCCGCGGTCCACGGGTTTGAGCAGACGGAATCGGTCCTCGGCAGGCGCACTCAACCCGGCCGTGGGTGCGTTCATGTGGATCGGCGACGGAGACCACGGAAGCGGTCTCCGTCGTGTTTAGGGGTTCCCGTCGCCTGCGGGGTCTATGAGCGGGTGGCGGGACCCCTCCGTTCGCGGAGACCAGCAACGCCGGGAGCCTGCACCTGTGCCGCCGGCAGCTCCCTGCCGCGGCTTGAGCTGCTGCTTCGCCGACTCGCCGTCAGCGCTGGAATCGAGGATTGGGCTGAGCGGCTGACAGCGGTGTAGGTTGTCTACGCCGCCGTCAACCGGAGCCGAGGAGAACCCGAATGCACACTGAGGCAAGCCGCACATCGGCCCGACATGAGGGCAGCGCAGGCTGCGACGTGCGAATCGCAATCGTGGGCAGCGGCTTTGGCGGAATCGGCATGGCGGTCAATCTGAAGCGCGCCGGGATCGATGATTTCGTCGTGCTCGAGCGTGCGCAGGACATCGGCGGGACTTGGCGCGAGAACACCTACCCAGGCTGTCAATGCGATGTGCCGTCGACGCTGTACTCGTTCTCGTTCGCCCCGAATCCGGACTGGACCCACAGCTATCCGTTGCAACCAGAGATCTGGGACTACCTGCGCAAGGTCGTGGCGGATGATGGTTTGATCCCGCACATCCGCTGCCGCCACGAGGTCACCTCCGGCTGCTGGGACGATCAGGCCCGGCGCTGGCGCCTCGAGACCACTGGCGGCCCGGTCACCGCTCGAGTTCTCGTACTCGCGATCGGCGCGTTGTCAGAGCCATCGATCCCCGCGATCCCCGGATTGGAGCGGTTCGAGGGGGCGGTCTTTCACTCCGCGGCTTGGAAGCACGAGCACAGATTGGCGAACGAGCGAGTCGCGGTGATCGGGACTGGCGCGTCGGCGGTTCAGTTCGTTCCGCGGATCGCGCCTCATGTTGCCGAGCTCCAGCTCTATCAGCGGACGGCGCCCTGGGTCATGCCCCACCCGGACCGGGCCGTCACCGCAGTCGAGCGGTTTCTGTGGCGGGCGCTCCCGCGCTCTCAGCATCTTTGGCGCGGAACGGTCTGGGCGGCGCGGGAATCGATGGTGGTGGGCCTGACGGTGGCACCGCGCCTGATGCTGGCGATGGAGCTGGTCGCACGGGCACACCTCCGCAGTCAGGTTCCCGACCGCGGCCTGCGGGCCAGGTTGACCCCTGACTACCGTCTCGGATGCAAGCGGATCCTGGTTTCCAACACCTACTACCGGACGCTGTGCGAGCCCGGCGTCGAGGTGATCACCAGCGGGGTTCGTGAGCTGCGGCGTGATTCGATCGTGGCCCACGACGGAATCGAGCGGAGGGTCGACACGATCATCTTCGGCACGGGCTTCGAGGTCACCGAACCGCCTTGCGCCGCTTACATACGCGGACGCGATGGCGTGCTGCTCGCGGACGCTTGGAGTCCGAGCATGTCCGCCTATCTGGGCACCACGATCGCCGGCTTCCCCAACGCGTTCATGATCATCGGCCCCAACACCGGGCTCGGGCACAGCTCGATGATCTACATGATCGAATCCCAGATCGCATACATCGTTGACGCGCTGCGCGTGATGGAGCGCCGGCGCGCGGCTGCGATGGACGTGCGACCCGATGTCCAGGTCGCCTACAACCATCGACTGCAGCGCAAGCTCGCCAGAACCGTCTGGAGCTCAGGCGGATGCAAGAGCTGGTACCTGGACGCAACCGGACGCAACACGACCCTATGGCCGTCGTTCACGTTCCGCTTCCGCCGGCAGACGCGCAAGCTCGACGAGCGGGACTACCGGTTCAACGTCTGACGGATCATCCGCTCACCTATCCGCGTCTGCAGGTGAGCCGTAGACAGTGCGCTCGAGCGCCGTCCCACAGCGCCACGTCGAGTGATCGCGGCCAACTCGACGCTAACCCGCTCGCCACCCCGGCCAACCCCGTAGCTGACACAACGCGCGATACGAGGTATGCGCGCCTCGTGTCCACATCTACAGGAGGGAAGCCTTCGATGAGATCGAAGCTACTGATTCCGGGGTTGGCCGTCGCGGCGCTGGGGATCGCCGCTTGCGGTAGCAGCAGCAGCTCGAGCCCGCGCAGCGGTTCGTCCCCCGGGGGCAAGACGACCAAGGTGGTTGCGGTGCCGAGTCGCACCTATAGCGTGAAGATGACCGGCAAGGTGGAGACGCCGCCCGGCGCGCCGAAGGGCAGTGGCGCCGCGGTGGTGGCGCTTCACGGCAAGGCCGACAAGGTGTGCTGGCGGTTCTCTCACCTGACTGGGTTCACAGCCCCGACCCTCGCTCACATCCACCTGGGCCCTGCCGGCAAGGCCGGCGCCATCGTGGTGCCGCTGTCAAGCGCAGCGAAGTTCAAGTCCAAGGGCTGCGTTCCCGCGAGTCCGACGTTGATCACAGCGATCGAGAAGGACCCGCACGGCTACTACGTGAACGTTCACAACAAGCATTACCCCGGCGGCGCGGTTCGCGCGCAGCTCTAGCCTCGGCCTCGGACGGCGCGCCGCTCGTGGTGCGCCGTCGGTCCGGCTATCGACTCTGATCGCGCTGTTCGAAGCCGGCGGAGAGATCCGGCCTCACCTCGGGCCCTTCGAGGCCGGCGCCGCGCACAGCGCGCAACAGGTCCAGTCGAACGGGCGCGTGATCCCCCGCAACCGTCGGTCGTTCTCGTGCCACTCGCGGTTCAGGTGGCGCCCGATGACCACCGTCCCGACTGCACCCGCGCCCGCGGCCTTGAGGGCTGCGGCCGCGCTCTGAGCGTTGGCGCCCGTTGTCCAGGTGTCGTCGATGAGCAGCACTGGCTCGCCGCATAGGACTCGCACAGACTCGTACTTGCGGCGATCGAACGCCCTCGTCTCGACCCCGGTGACCGAGCGCCGCAGCAGCTGCTCGTGACGTCCGCGCGTCGGTCCGACGAGCTCGCCGACGATCCGGCGCAAGGGGTGGCCCGCGTCGCGCTCCCGGCTTCCCGACGGCACCGTCGTGACCAGCTCGAACCCTTCGACGCCGGCAGCCTTGGCGACACATGTTTCGTGCTCGACCAAGAATCGCCACAACACGGCGGCCAGCTCGACGCCCAAGCGCCGGGCGACATCCCAAGTCAGTCGTTTGTATCCGGCCAGGGCGTGATGCAGCTGCTCGTGGGCGATGCTGTAGGAGACCGGCGCGACCACATCCAAACATGCCGGTTGATGGGCACAGGCATAGCAGCGTGCGTAGCCATTGGTGAAGTTGAAGCAGGTTCGACACACCTCGGGTCCGCGTCGCGGGCCGAGCATGAAGTTGGCGTATGGCCCCGTGAGCTCGCCAACGGATGGCATCCGAGCGCTACGCGGTGAGCGCGCCCACGGACAGGCGCTCGAGAACCGCCGTGATGTCAGCGGGTGTGCGGATCACGTGGGCGCCGGGACGAGCAGCGCATTCACTCGCCCACGGCTGCTCGAGCAGTGACTCGAGCAGTAACACGGGCCGTCCGTGTGCCAGCGCCAATCGCACCTGCGTGCGTGCACCGCTCCTCAACGACGCCTCGACCACCACGGTTCCGACCGTGAGTCCGGACATGACCGCGTTTCGCATCGGAAAGCTTCGCCGGGTGGGAGGGGCGGTGGGCCAGAACTGCGAGACCACGGCGCCCCGTGCCGCGATCTGGCGTTGCAGGGCGGCGTTCTGAGGCGGATAGGTCCGGGTCAACCCGGTTCCGATCACGGCGATCGTGCGCCCGCCGCGCTCGAGCGTGGCGCAGTGGGCAACGGTGTCGATTCCCGCAGCCAGACCGGAGACGACCGTGTACTCGCAGTCGACCAGGTGCTCCGCGATTGCCCGTGCCGCCCGCTTTCCCCGCGGCGAGGCGGTGCGCGACCCGATCACCGCGACCGACTTGGCATCGGTCGCCCGCAGGCGACCGGCGATGAAGATCAGTGGGGGCCGGTCATGAACGGAGCGAAGGTTGTCGGGGTAGTCGGGATCGAGGACCGTCAGCAGCTGCATGCCGGCGGCCTGCCAGGACGCGATTTCAGCCGTGGCCGAGTCGAGCAACGAGGCATAGTCGACGCACTCTGGCGAGTCGGCACCACCGAGAGAGTCCGACGCTGCCGGGAAGAGGCTCGTCTGGGGCTGCTTCTCCTCCTCCAGGACGGCAACAGCGCTGCCGCGCTCCTCGACCAGTTCGGCGTACACGTTCCACCGACGCTTGCCGCCGCGCAGCAGAACCACGAGAGCGGCTGCTTCAGCCAGCGGCGACATCGTTGCGAGCCTAGCGCGTCGAACAGACGTTCTGACTGGGTCTGTGGGTCGCTCAGTCTGGACCCCCACTCGGCTTGGGGGCCGAGTGGGGGGGCTCGACGGCGGGGCGAGCCCCGGCTTCGTCGGTGGGACCCCGGGGGATCAGTGCCTCGGTCTCGCTGGGGTGCTCGGCGTGGGTCAGCGCGTCAGCGTATTCGTGCGCGCTCAAGATCTGATCGGCATCGGGATCCCGGTATTCCAAGGCCCCAGCGCGGGCGTTGTCGTCGCCGGCGCTGAGGCTGAGCGTTTGTCTGAACTCGTGCATCCCGCGCCCGAGCGACCGGGCTACCTCGGGCAGGCGCTTGGGACCCAACACGAGCAGCGCGACGATCAGGAGGAGCAGCAGATGGCTTGGTTGAAGGATGTCTCCGATCATGGTCCTCAGGTTAGCCTGCGGGGCGCCTTTTGCTCCCAGGCGTCGGCGAGCAGCTGGCGCGATCGAGGTTCATCGAGACGGCCCGCCAGCCGCTTGCCCCACCAGAACCCCTCACACGCCTCGGGATCGCGCTCGAGAGCGGTCTGGATCCGGAATGAGGGCCGACCGTGATGATCGCACTCGAGCGCGAGCCGGCGAGCGTCGCCGGGGGAGACCAGTTTCGCGCTCAGGTGGGCGCTTGGGTCAGGAGGGCGTAGCCGTAGGGAGGACCAAATCCCGGCGGCAGATCTCGTGGTTGGCGCTGTCGATCTCAGCGGGGCCCTGGCCAGTACCCGCGCCACCAGGTTCGGCGTCAGGCGGACGGGGCGAGCAGAGCGCAAGCGGAGGATCGAGAACTGGACGACCCCCACCAGCAGAACCAACCGTCTGACGGAGCCTTGATCGCGGCCACGTCGAGCTTGTTCACGAGCCCGCCCGCCGGCTTGATGAAGCGCAGCCCGGGCATGTCGAGTCCCAGCGGCATGCGGAAGACGTAACGCTGGACGAGGATCGTCCGCCCGACGCGAGTCGGGCGCTGGGACCCGATCGCTTGAGCTAGAGCTCGCCAATCGGGCCGCTGGAGATCCGGGTCGGCGGTGACGGCGATCGTGGCGATGAGCCCCACTGCGCAAATCGTGGCCACGCCGGCCAGTCCGAGCATGCCCGCGCGACGCGCGCCGAGCCCAGCGGCGATGAGCACGACCAGGGGGGATCAGGACCACGATCACGTTGCGGGTGATCAGCTCATCGACGCCAGCGAGCAGCAACACCAGGCTGAGCAATAGTCCCGCGACGGCGAGCGCTCCGGCGACGATCGCGCCGTGGCGCTCGCGAGCATCCGCTCGGCACGCGAGCATCGTCACGGCCAGGAGCACCGCGACGGCACCCGCCAGCTCCAGCAAAGTCCGCTCGTGAGCCCCGGTGCCGAGCAGGTTTGCGGCGCAATCTGGCCCAGCCGCAGATCCAACCGCCACGGCGCGATCCAGCTCGCCTGGGGCCGCTGACTGAGGCCAAGGGGCACCAGCGCGAGCCCGAGTGCCCCGACCGCCCCGACCGCCAGCGCGACCTTGCGATCGCGCCGATGAACCCACAACAGCCAGACTGCCTCTGGGAGGACAGCCAGTACGCCGTAGTAATGGGTAGCGAGGGTGGCACTCGCCGTGAGCGCCCAGGCGACCAGCCGGTGCGGGGGCGGCTGCGGCAGGCGAGCGTGCGCAAAGGCAACCAGCGACAGGGTGGCGAACAGCACCAGCAGGGCGTAGGACCGCGCCTCCTGTGAGTACCAGATGAGCAACGGATTACAGCAAGCGATCGCGGCAGCAATCAGCCCGGCGCGTCGAGAGATCAGCTTCGCTGCCGCGGCGTAGATGGCCGGCACCGTAGCCACGCCAGCCAGTGCGGACAGAGAGCGCAGTCCGGCCTCGCCGTAACCGAAAATCCGCGTCCATGGCCATGCCAAAAGGAAAGGGGGGCGTCAGCTCCGTGCGCGGCAACAACCCGAGCATTTCGCTCGGCGTGGGGTGCACGAGCAGAACCGTGAACGACTCGTCGTACCAGAAGCCCTGGTGCCCGATCCGAGAAAACCGCAGCACGGCAGCCACAACCGTGAGGCATGCGACGATCAGCAGCCTGGTCGCGCCGCGTGCCCAGCGACCGGTCACCGCTGGCGCAGGCGAGGCGTCCGCGACGGCGACAGCGCTCACAGTCGAGCGAACCTAGCGTCCTCCAGGCGAAATCCAGGTTGCTGAGCACGGGCTTGCAGTTGTTTGGACTGTGACTTCATCGTCAACACCGCCGGGTCGCGCGACCAAACGCTGTTCCGAGACGAACTTTTGCGTCCTCACATTCTGCGTAGTTCGTCTCCTCAGACCAACAGGCCGTGCCGAAGAACGCATACAAGCTGACCGTGCGGGTGACGGTCGGAGCTCCGTGAAGGCCGAGCATGAGCGCGGACATGACGCCGAGCGTGGCGGCCAGGAAGGTGAGCACGAGCTGGTGCACGAGCCCTGAGGTAGCGACGGTCGATCTCATCAGCGAGAAGGCGGACATTGAGGCGCGAGCTGTCCCGGTTCGAGTGAGCCGCTGAGCGGTCCAAGGCGGCGTGACAGCCGGCGCAGCATCGGGATGAGGGCGCTTCTCGTCGTCGTGCGCTGAGTGGTGCCTGTGATGATGCGTCGGTCCGTCACCGCCACCGCCACCGCCACCGCCACCGCCACCGCCACCGCCACCGCGACGTCGCGCGACGCGCAGTGCTGCCGCTCAGCGAAGTTGTGGATGTGAAGGCAAGTTGAACCCGTGGTCGGAGGTCGGCGAGGACGGGCGCGCTTTCCGCGCAGAGCTGCACGCTGCTCGCGGCGGGGAAGATGCTCGCCGCGGAACGGAAGCAGGGCCACGGTGGGCTGCTAGATCCGACCGGATTGGGAGCGGAGGACTGGCTGCGGCGACCGCTGCGTCGGGCCCCTGGTGGTGCCGAAAGCTATCGCCGTCCGGGGGTTAGTCGCGGTCCGTGGTCGTTCGTGTTCTGCGTTTGATGAGTCGGCGGGCGATGTAGGTGAGGATGAGGACGGCGGCGGCGATTGCGAGATAGGTGGAGTACTGGGTGGCGGTGCTATAGATCGAGTTGATGTGGCTGCCTGAGAGGTAGCCGATGGTGGTCCAGGTCGCCACCCATAGGGCGGCGCCGAGCGCGTTGAAGGCGAGGAACTTTGCCCAGTGCATGCTGGTGATGCCGGCGATGATGCCGTTGGCTTGTCTGAGACCTTCGATG
>JBPCPO010000080.1:0-27353 GCA_050999075.1 Solirubrobacteraceae bacterium | reverse complement strand
ACATAGCCATAGCGCGCCTCATCCTCGGCGGAGAGCACGGTGATCTCCATGCCGGTGGCCTCGACGGCGGCGCGCAGGAACTGCTGCTGGTTGGAGGCCTCGCGGATCGCGCTGGTGGCGACCGCGTGCACGTCCGCGCGAGCTAACCCGTTCGCCCGGCAGAAGCGCTCGAACACCCCGAGGGTCTCCAGTCCACGGGCGATCGCCTCCTCGCTCAGACGTCCCGATGCGCCCAGGCCCGCACCGATCCGCACCGTCTCGTAGAGCTCATCCGTGCGCTTCCACCACGCGCCCAAGGCGTAGGTGAACACGACCAGACGCCACGAGTTCGAGCCTAGGTCGACGATCGCGACCTGGCGGCTCCTCGCCTCCGTCCGTCCGGCGGCCCGGGTCGATCGCCAGCTCATGGGTGGATGATCGGCGGTGGTGCGGACGTCGTCTCAGCTCAGGCGGCGCGCCGGATCTGGGCGTGGCTAGCGCCGGCCTGGACGATCGGCTCATGCCGGGCATCACCGCCCGGCGCCATCGCATGACGGTAGCCGTCCCGGGCTACGAAGTCGACGTGCTCGGCCACGACGCCACCGGGAGCGTGCGCAGCTGCTTCAGGGCCTCGGCCAGACCGGGCGCGGGATCGGTGTGGAGCACCGCGACGCGGAGCGGATCATCATCGACGCAGGCAGACTGGCTCGGCTGGCGGGCGCGATCATCGCGGTCGATAAGCATCGGAGCCAAAGGGGAGCGGGGCGGTTGATCGTTCACCGGCCACAGATTCGCCCGCAAACGACGCCGAGAAGTGACCGATCGGTCAGCTTCAAATGGAACGGTTGTGAATCACCGTGCTCGGGAGGCAAAGCGGGGGTCAGAGCACAACCCCCCACCGTCTGGCAGACGTTTGTGCTGTCAGCCCCGCTGGGAGGGGGTCACAGCACACACCCTCCGCGAGCCCCGGGGGTTTGTTTCTATTACCCCCGCGCGCCACCCACGAGGAGGGACCCGCTGCCGCCGCGCCCAGAGGAGGAAGGCTGCCACCGCGCCCAGAGGAGGAAGGCGGCCGCCGCGCCCAGAGGAGGAAGGCTGCCGCCGCGCCGAGAGGAGGAAGGCTGCCGCCGTCCGGGCGCAGGATCAGGGAATCGGCTGGGGTCGATCCCCGCCGCGGAGCATCGCCCACGCGGTCAGGATCGCCAGCGCCGTCATCAGCACCGCGCTGCCCACGCACCACTGACAGATCGCCTTGATCGTGAACAGCTCTCGGTAGGTCAGGTACAGGCTGAAGCCGAACCCGATCAGCGCCACCCCGAACCCGGCTGCGCGCCCCGGGTCACCGCGGACCGCGAGCGAGAGCAGGATCGCGATGTACCCCGCCAGGCCGAGCACGGCCACCGGAATTCCGTCGAGCTTGGCGTATGCGGAGCTCTGCACGGTCTCGCAGCCGTGGCCGCCGAGCGGACACGAAACCGTCAAGCCCTCGTAGTGCACGTAGGTCAGATAGGCGGCGATCCCGATTCCGAGCAGGCACAGGACGGCGATGGCGATTGGCAGCCGCCGATCGCCGGTGGCGGCTCTGGACCCGACGCCGTCCAGCACCGTCATGCGACCGACTTGATCTCCTGCTCGAGCTGGCTGTAGCTCGGCACGGGCTCAGGCACCTGCGCCTTTCCGCGCGGGCCGGCCACGATGAGCGTCGGGGTTCCCTGGACTCCCAGCACCCCCCCGGAGCGGATGTCCCCCTGCACCTGGGCGGGCAGCGCCGGGCTGTTGCGCGCCTTCAGCCACTGGCTGTAGTTCAGGGTCGGGATCTGCCTGGCCAGCCCGTCCAGATAGCTCTGGTTGACGTAGCTCGTGCCCTCGGGGCCCTGCTCGCGGTAGAACAGCTCCGTGAAGTCCCAGAAGTGCTGCTGCTCACCGGCGGCGAGCGCCGCGACCTGCTGGGTCTGGAACGTGGTCGGATCCTGAGTAGCGGTCTGGAACGCTCGGTACAGGACCTGCACCTTGCCGGCTCGGACGTCCGTGGCGACCAGCTGCGGAAAGCCCCCGCTGAGCGAGAACACCTTGCACACCGGGCACTCGAGATCGCCGTAGTAGGTCAACGTCACCGGCGCCTTCCGGTTCCCGAGATAAGCGCCCGACTGGGGGATCCCGGCCAGCAGCTGTCCGACCGCGGTGGTCTGCTGGGTCGCCTGCTTGCCCGTCTTCAGTCCCGAGGCGCTCTTGCCGCCGCCGCTCGAGATCGCGATCGCCACCACGACGACGACCAACGCACTGACCACGACCCCCGCGGTCATGCGAATTCGGCGTCGGGCTCGCTCACGCTCCGCCCGGGCCTGCTCTTCGGCCAGACGGCGGGCGCGCGCTTCTTCCTTTTGCTTTGTGCGAGAGGCCATGGAAACAGGGATCCGATCAAAGTCGCCGTCGTCGCTGGGACGAGCACGACCCGAGTGAGGATAGCGACGACGAGCGCCGCCGCCGCCGGCAGCTCAGACGTGAAGATCCTGTGACCACAGGCGCGCAGAGCCCTCGATGTCTTCCCGTTGCATTACAGTGCGGCTCATGCCGATCGAGCGACTTGACGCGCGCGTGGAGGCATCGGCGCAACGGTCCAGCAACCGGCTGCGCCTAGCGGTCATCGACCGCGATCCGGGCTTCATGCAGGTGCTCGCCAATCGTCTGGCGGCGCGCGGTTGGGATCACCGTTCGCTGTCGAGTCCGGTGAGCGCCGAAGCGCTGGTGGCGATGCGGCTGGGCGCCTTGTTGCTCGACGTCACCGTCTTGGGACCGGGCAGCTGGGAGTACCTCGAGCGGGTCTGCGCGCGGCTGCCGGGCTTGGCCGTGGTCGTCTGCACGGCCCCCTCGTCAGTCGCCCAGCGCGTCCGCGGGCTGCGTCTGGGGGTCGACGCGTGGATCACCAAGCCGTGTCACGCCGAGGAGCTGATCTGCGTGATCGAGGCCACCATCCGACGCCACCGGCTGGGCGAGATGCCCGTGCTCGAGTCCTCCGTCGAAGTGGGCGAGATCACGGTCCGCCCTGACCTCTACCAGGCGTACGTGGCGCAAATCAGCCTCGAGCTCACGGCGAGGGAGTTCGAGATCCTGCGCCTGCTGTCGGGGTCAGACCGCGTGCTGCGGCGCGAGGAGATCTACGAGCGGGTGTGGGGCTACGCGATGGCTCACGGGGATCGGTCGGTGGACGTCTTCGTGCGCAAGCTGCGCCAGAAGCTGCGTACCGCGTCGCCCGGATGGAGCTACATCCACACCCATTTCGGAGTCGGTTATCGGTTCGCGCCGGAGCGAGACCGGGGGACGGTCGAGCTGGAGCCGCGAACCGAGCGCCCTGGGGTGGGAGCCGACGAAGTGCAGTCAGGGGCGCAGCTGGACCCCGCTCTTTCGCACTGACGAAACCTCACGGCTGTGGGCTTCAGTCAGCCCGCTGAACCACCGCGTCCAGCCCCTCGGCGATCGCCTGGGCCATGAGCGCGAAGTGCTCGGGGGTGGCGGTCAGGGGTGGCGACACCGCCACGGCGCCGTCCATGGCCCGGACGAGCACGCCCGCCCGACGCGCACCGGCGACCAGGCGCTTGACCGCGCCGGGATCCTCAGCCAGCACCTCGCCGTCCAGCGCCAGGGCTGCCAGGGTGCCGACGCCGCCGCGCACCTCGGCGACGGCCTCGTGGCTGCACAGCGGCGCCAGCGCGTCCAACAGCGGACGCTCCATCTCACGGCCACGAGCGATCAGGCCTTCACGCTCGAGCAGGCGGATGTTCGCGATCGCCGCGGCACACGCAGTGGCGTGCCCGGCGTAGGTGGCGCCGTGGCGAAACACGGGCCCGCCGGGAGTCCGCCAGAACGGTTCGGCGACGCGATCGGAGACGATCACGCCGCCGAGGGGCTGGTAGCCGCTGGTCACGCCCTTGGCGAACGTGATCATGTCCGGCACGACGTCCCAGCGCTCGATGCCGTACCAGTTCCCGAGGCGCCCGAAGCCGCAGATCACCGCGTCGACCACCAGCAGTACCTGCGAGCGGCGGCAGACCTCGGCCACCGCCTCGAGGTATCCGGGCGGGGGCGGGTAGACGCCCCCGGCGCCGATCACCGGCTCGAGGAAGAACGCCGCCACCCGTCCGGCGCCCAGCCGGACGATGGCCTGCTCGAGCGCCTCGGCGGAGTCGTGGGGGACCTGCTCGGTCTGCACCTGCGGGCCGAAGCCGGCTCGGTTGGCCGGTATGCCCGCCAGCGCCGTGCCGTAACCGTGCGTCCCGTGGTAGCCGTGGGTCCGGCTGATCAGCAGCGTGCGATCCGCCTCTCCCGCCTCGTTCCAGTAGCGCCGGGCGAGCTTGGTGGCGGTGTCGATCGAGTCCCCACCGCCCGAGGTCAGGAACACCCGAGACGGCATCGGCGCCAGGTCGCAGAGCAGCTCCGCGAGCTCGAGCGCCGGACGGGAGGCGAAATCACCGAAGGTGGAGTAGGTCTCCAGGCCGGCGAGCTGGGCGGCGATGGCATCCGTGATCTCGCGACGGCCGTGCCCCACGTTCGCGTACCACAGGCTGGCGGTGGCGTCGAGGTAACGAGTCCCGTCCGCATCCCACACCCAGACGTCCTCGCCGCGTTCGATGACCAGCTCCGCGTGGCGCACCGACCCCATGTCGGCGAACGGATGCCAGAGCCGTGTGTCCTGCATCAACTGGCAGTATGACGTCGTCGTGGCCTCGCCTCGTCGGTGACCGCGGCGGCGAGAAACCCCGACCGGGGGCGCCTACGCCTGGCGGCGCCGCCGGCTCACGATCAGCAGCGCCGTCGCCATCGCCAGCGCCGCCAGCACCAGCACGGCGAGGATCACCGTGGTGGAGGCGCGCCCCTCGTCGGCCGGGCTCGAGGCGCTGCCGGTGCCGGAAGCGCTCTTGATCGGGTGGCCCGAGGCGGCGGCGAGCTTGGCCACCGCGGCGATCGCAGCTCGCGCGAGGTCGTCGCTCTGAGCGCCGACCGGTGCCGGCACCGACCCCAGCCCGAGCTTGGCGGCGGAGTCGACGCCCCGCACCCCGAAGCCGCCCGGCATCACGACCAGCAGCGGCTGGGGCTGCGTGGGCGGGTAGCTGATCTCCTGATCGAGGAAGTCGGCGTATCGCTGCGGCTTGCCGAACAGCTGGGTGAGCACGCCGAGGTCGGGGACGGTGTCGATCAGCGCCACCTTGATCGGCAATCCGGCCCGTTTCGCCGCCTCGGCGCAGCCACGATCCGCGCGGGTCCCCATCGCATCGAGGGGGAGGTTATCTGCCTCGCTCATAGGTCCGGGCGGTTCTCCAGCGCATCCGAGGCCCGGGGGGAATCGGTACGCGGGGTGGGGAAGCACCCCGTCTCCGACCTCGATCACGATCTCGGCGTGGCGCCGCAGCGGGATGTCGCCCGCCGGCCCGCGGAGGGGCCGGCCGTCGACGAAGGCCTCGACCGGACCACGGAACCCGGCCAGCCGATCCTGCGACAGGGGTTGGCCCCAGAGCGCGCTCAGCATCCTCAGCGTGCGGACTGGTCCCGGATCGACGACGATGATCCCGGTCGGATCGATGGTGCTCAGCGGATAGGAGCAGGCGCCGGCGATGACGTCGGCGCCGCGTTTTCGCTGGAGCGAAGCGATCCCGATCCCCGCCGGGATCAGCAGGACCGGGCGGTGGGCGAACAGCTCGAGGTGGACGCCGTAGTGATCGGGATGGGACGTCGTGCACCGCAGCCCGGCGACGGGCTCGCGCCGGCGGACCGACGGTGAGATCCCCGCCAATCGGAAGCCGGGGCCGCGGCCGATCGGGATCGGGCGCTCGTCCGGCGGCAGCCGGAGGGGACGTTGATGCAGGCCCGCGCCGCAGCCGGTCAGTTCCAGGGCCACGGCGGCGAGGGCGGCGAGGGCGGCGAGTCTCACCACGTCGTGGCGCAACTCTAGTCGCGGGCCCCGGGCGTCCGGGACGGGGCGCCTGCCGAGCGCGAGGGACCGGTCCTGCGGGACCGGTCCCACCGGGAAGGGGAACCAAAACCGAGTCGCACTATCCTCGCTGCACCTTGGCCGCTCAGAAGTCCAGGCGCCGCTCGCGCAAGCGGCGCAAGCGCGCAACGGCGTCGCGGGCGGCGCCCTCCCCGCGGCGAGAGCGACAGGCCGAGCTTCAGGGGCAGGGGCAGCCGGACCGCTCCCACCAGCGCGCCAGACCCACCGTCGGCACCCTGGGCACCTGTGGTGAGCGGCCGCCGGGTCCGTTCGGGTCGCTGCCCGTCTCCGAGCTGGCGATGCTCGCCGGTGGCGTGGCCTTCGTCGTCGGGCTGATCCGGAGTGGCGGCCCGGCGCTGATCGTGGGGGTGATCGTCTGCGCGCTCGGCGTGCTCGAGCTGACCGCGCGCGAGCACTTCTCCGGCTATCGCTCGCACGCGATCCTACTGGCGGCGATCCCGGCGGTCGGGATCGAGGCCGGACTGGTGGCGGCGGTCGGCGAGCCGCGCGTCCGAGCCCTTCTGCTGCTGGTGGTGGTGCCGGTCTTCGCGGTCGGGTTCTGGCTGCTGCGTAAGCGCTTTCAGATCGCCCGGCAGGCGCGGATCATCCGGTTGCCGGCACCTTGACCGGCGTCGAGACCTCGTCGTCGAGGACCGCGGCGGGCAGGTGCAGGCTGAAGATCGCCCCACCATCGGGCGCGTTGGACGCGCTCACCGAACCCCCGTGCTGCTCGGCCACCTGGCGCACGATTGCCAGGCCCAGCCCGCTGCCCTGACGACCGCGAGACCCCGCTCCCCGGAAGAAGCGATCGAACACGTAGGGAAGATCCGCGCTGGCGACCCCGGCGCCGTGGTCGCGGACGCGGACCCCGTCGCCGTCGACGACCACCTCCACAGGGCCGCCGCTAGGAGAATGGCGCGCCGCGTTGTCGAGCAGGTTGTTCACCGCGCGCGCCAGACGCTCGGGAACGCCCTCGACGATCACCGGATCCGAGCTCGCCTCGAACTTCACCCCGGGCACATTGCGCCGGGCTCGCATGACCGATTCGGCGACGATGCTGTCGAGCCGGACATCCTCGGTCGACCCGGCGGGCTCGTCTCCGCGCGCGAGCTCGATCAGGTCGCCGACGAGTGCGCTCAGCTCCTCGCTCTGCTCGACCACGTCGTCGAGCAGGCGCCGGCGATCCGCCTCGCCCAGCTCCCCGCCCGCGAGCAGCACCTCGACGTTCGTGCGCAGGCTGGTGACGGGGGTTCGCAGCTCGTGGGAAGCGTCGGCCACGAGCTGGCGCTGCGCCCGGACGGACTCGTCGAGGGCGGCGCGGGAGCCCTCCAGGTGCTCGAGCATCGCGTTGAAGCGCGTGGCCAACTGGCCGACCTCGTCGTCGGCGTGCACGGCGATTCGCTGAGAGAGATCGTCGGTCTCGCCGATGCGCTGAGCCGTCCGCGTGACCTCGGATAGCGGCGCCAGCACCCGGCGAGCCGCCAATCGCCCGAGCCCGGCCGCGAGCGCGATCCCTCCCACGCAGAGCACGGCGAGGATCAGGCCCAGCTCGGAGAGGACGCGGTCGGTGCCGTTCAGGGGCCGGGCGAGCTCGACGGCGGCCGACTCGAGCTGGACCCCCACTCCGACCGAGACCGGGAACACCAGCTCGCGCAGATGGCCGGCGCCGATGTGCACGTCGGTGAGAAACGTGCCGGTGCCGCGGCCGGCGGCCAGGGCAACGGTGCGCTGATCGACCGGCAGCGCGATGTTGCCCTGCCGCCGAAACGTGGTTCCGTCCGCGGCGACGATCTGCACGTATTGGGCGGGACCCCCGGCGCTGGCGGGAATCCCCGGCAGGGGCTGCGCCAGGGCGTGGAAGTCACCGTGCTGCACCGCGGCGGCTTGGGCCCTCAGGGCGTCATCGACCTGCCCGCGCAGCTCTCCCCTGACCACCAGGTAGCTGACCAGCGCCGCGAGCACGACGGCGATGGCCGCGGCCGCCGCGGAGACGAGCGCGAGTCGGCGGCGCAGGGGCATTCTCCGTCGCGCTCCGGGTGCCCGATCAGTCGCGCAGGATGTAGCCGACGCCGCGCACCGTGTGCAGCAGCCGCGCCTCTCCGCCCGCTTCGGTCTTGCGCCGGAGGTAGCCCATGTACACGCCGAGGGCGTTCGACGTGGGGCCGAAGTCGTACCCCCAGACGTTCTCGAAGATCGCCGAGCGGGTGAGCACCTGGCGGGGGTGCTTGAGGAACAGCTCGAGCAGCAGGAACTCGGTTCGTGAGAGTTCGACGACCCGCTCGCCACGACGGACCTCGTGCGCGACCGGGTCGAGCACCAGGTCTGCGTAGTGGAGCATCTCGGTGTCGCCGTCGCCGTCACTCGCGCGCCGCAACAGCGCCCGCAGACGCGCCTGTAGCTCCCGCAGCGCGAACGGCTTGACGAGGTAGTCATCCGCGCCGACGTCGAGGCCCCGGACGCGATCGTCGATGGCGTCACGGGCGGTGAGCATCAGAACCGGGGTTCGGTCTCCGGCCTGACGCATCCGCCGGCAGACCTCGAGGCCGTCCAGGCGAGGCATCGCCACGTCGAGGATGACCACATCCGCGGGTGCACTCGCGAGCGCGTCCAGCGCCTCCTCGCCGTCGGCGGCGAGCGCGACCTCGTAGCGCTCCAGCGCCAGCGCGCGCTCCAGCGCGCGCCGGACGGCCGGCTCGTCGTCCACCACGAGGACGCGGGGAGCTGGAGTCATCATGGAGATGATCGCGGGTCCGGGTAAAAGTTTGCGAAGAAGGGGGTCTCAGTCGACAGGCCCGGGTCGCAGCACCGCCGCCAGCGGAGCGTGGTCCGAGGGCTTGGAGCCCTTCCTGAAGTCGCGCTCGATCCCGCACTGCTCGAGTCCGTCGGCAAGCCGTCGGCTCAGAAGCACGTAATCGATCCGCAGGCCCAGGCCGCGATGAAAGGCGCCCATGCGGTAGTCCCACCACGTGAACTGCTGCGCGTCTGGATGCAGGAAGCGGTAGGCGTCGCGAAGATCGGCCGCGTCGATGATCCGCTCCAGTCGCTCGCGCTCCTGTGCGGTGACGTGGGTGCTGCCGACGAACGCGGCCGGGTCGTAGACGTCACGATCCTCACGCGTCACGTTGAAGTCCCCGGCGAGGATCATCGGCGTGTCGCGCAGCTGCCGGGCGCGATCGGCGACCGCGTCGAGGAAGGTCAGCTTGGCGTCGAACCACTCCGAGCCGACCTCGCGGCCATTGGTCACGTAGGCGCAGCAGACCCGTAGGCCGGCGACGGTGGCTTCGACCCAGCGCGCTTCGTCGGCCCTGGACTCTCCGGGCAAGCCGGCGACAGGATCGGTGAGCGGTTCGCGCGCGAGGATCGCCACACCGGCCCACGGGCCGGCGCTGTGGTGCACGGAGTGGTAGCCGGCACGCTCGAGCTCCTGCACGCAGAAGTCCTCCGGGGCGCACTTGGTCTCCTGCAGGCAGACGACGTCGGGACGCTGCTGGTCGAGGAGCTCCAGCACCCGGGGCAGACGGGCCCGGAGCGAGTTGACGTTCCAGGTGACGATGCGCACGGGAACATCTTCGGCCATCATCCGGTCTGGTGCCCGACGACCTGCGCCGCTACCGCGCCAAGCGCGACTTCGAGGCCACGCCCGAGCCAGGGGGCGGCGACGCGCGCGCGCTCGATGGCGGCGATGCGCTCGCCGCAGCTCCTAGCACCGGCGCCGGCACACAGGCCGGCGTCGGGACCCCTCGCTTCGTGGTCCAGGAGCACCACGCGACCCGGCTGCACTGGGACCTGCGCCTGGAGCACGAGGGCGCGCTGGCGTCGTGGGCGATCCCGAACGGGATTCCGCCCTCCCCGGCCGAGAACCGGCTGGCCGTGCACACCGAGGACCATCCGCTCGAGTACCTGCACTTCGAGGGGGAGATCCCCGCGGGTCAATACGGAGCCGGCAGCATGACGATCTGGGATCGGGGCTCCTTCGAGGTGCACAAATGGGAGCCCGGCAAGGTCGAGGTCACATTCGCCGGCGAGCGGCTGCAGGGTCGCTACGGGCTGTTTCCGCTCGGGCGCGAGGAGGCCACGCACGCGTCGCACAAGGACTGGATGATCCACCGGATGGACCCGCCTTCTGATCCCGACCGGGTGCCGATGCCCGAGCGCGTGCTGCCGATGCTGGCCCGTGCCGGGCCGCTTCCGAGCTCCGAGCGGGAGTGGTCGTTCGAGGTCAAGTGGGACGGCGTGCGCGCGATCGCCTACGCGCAGCCGGGCCGGTTGCGGCTGGAGAGCCGCAACCAGCGCGAGATCACCGACGCCTATCCCGAGGTGCGAGGACTGCTGGAGGACCTCGGGATGCGCGAGGCGGTGCTCGACGGGGAGATCGTCGTGTTCGACGACGACGGGCGTCCCAGCTTCGAGCGCCTCCAGCGCCGGATGCACGTGAGCTCGCCGGCCGCGGTCCGGCGGCTGGCGGCCAGCGCGCCCGTGGTGTACGCGATCTTCGACCTCCTGCACCTCGACGGGCACGCGCTGACCGGGCTGCCCTACCGGGAGCGCCGAGAGCGCCTGGAGTCGCTAAGGCTCGAAGGTCCCGCTTGGCGCGTGCCGGCGGTCCACGCCGGGGACGGGGCTCGTCTGCTGGCGGCCACCCGGGCGCAGGGACTGGAGGGGATCGTGGCCAAGCGCCTGGACTCGCGCTATGAGACGGGGCGGAGGACCGGAGCGTGGATCAAGGTCAAGCACACGCGGCGTCAGGAGCTGGTCATCGGAGGCTGGCTGCCCGGCGCGGGGCGTCGTACGGAGCGGATCGGGGCGCTGCTGATGGGGTACTACGAGGCGGAGGCATTCCGGTTCGGCGGGCGGGTGGGGACCGGGTTCACCGACGACACCCTGGATGATCTATCGCGGCGGCTGGGGGGTCTGCGGCGTGAGACGAGCCCGTTCGGATCCGGGCCGAAGCTGCCGCGGGAGGCGGTGTTCGTCGAGCCGTGCCTGGTGGCGGAGATCGAGTTCGCCGAGTGGACGGCCGACCGCGTGATGCGCGCGCCGTCGTTCAAGGGCCTGCGCGAGGACCGGTCGCCACGGGAGGTGGTGCTCGAGGGCACCCGTCCCGCGACCTCTTCACCGGCCGCCGATCCGAGCTCTCCCGAGGCGCTGTTCGACGAGGTGCAGCGCCTGCCCGACGGTTCGCTGGCCATCCTCACCGACGGTCGCCGGCTGAAGCTGTCCAACTGGGACAAGGTCCTCTTTCCTGACACGGGCTTCACCAAGGGGGACCTGATCGCCTACTACGCCCGCGTCGCGCCCGCGGTGCTACCCCACCTGCAGGATCGCGCGCTGACGCTCAAGCGCTACCCCAACGGGGTGCAGGGGCAGCACTTCTACGAGAAGCAGTCCCCGTCGCACCGGCCCGAGTGGGTCGACAGTGCGCAGATCGGGTCGGTGAGGTACACGCTCGCGCAGGATCGCAGCACGCTGGTCTGGCTGGGCAACCTGGCCGACATCGAGCTGCACACCTCGCTGTCGCTGGCCCCCGCGCCGAGGCGACCGACGATGCTCGTGTTCGATCTCGATCCCGGCGCTCCCGCAGGGATCCTCGAGTGCTGCGAGGTGGCCCTCGTACTGCGTGGCCTGTTCGACGCGCTCGGCCTGCAGAGCGTCGTCAAGACCTCGGGGTCCAAGGGCCTGCAGGTGTACGTACCGCTCGGCGGCGAGGTGGAGTACGAGCAGACCAAGCCGTTCGCTCGCCGCGTCGCGGAGCTGCTCGAGCAGCGGATGCCCGAGCTGGTGCTCTCGCGGATGTCCAAGCGCCTGCGTCCGGGCAAGGTGCTGGTCGACTGGAGCCAGAACGACGTCCACAAGACGACGGTCACCGTGTACTCGGTGCGCGCCCGCGAGCATCCTACGGTTTCGACCCCGGTCACGTGGGAGGAGGTCTCCGACGCCCGTGGTGCGGCGGACGCGCAACGGCTGAGCTTCGACACCGAGCAGGTGCTCGCGCGCGTGCGCGAGGACGGGGACCTGTTCGCGCCGGTGCTGAGCCTCAGGCAAGAGCTGCCCGCGCTGCAATGAGAATCGGCTAGGCTGCCGCCTCGGTGATGACGCCCGCGATGGACCCGATCACGTTGCGAAACCGTTTGCTGGTCGCCACCGGGATGTGGAAGGAGGCGACGGGCGAGCCGCTGCCGAAGATCGCTCCTGGCGATCCCGCCGAGCAGATCCAGAGCTTCGAGCTGCGGCTGGTCGACCGTCTGTGGGAGCTCGCCACCCCCGAGACGGCCCGCGACACGGCGGACCGGACCTGGGACCTGGTCCACGACCGCCCGGACCGCGACCCGGTCAAGCGTCGGGTGGTGGAGTGCCACGAAGCGCTCGCGCGGATGACCCGGCTGAGCGACTGAGCGCCTGAGCGCCTGAGCGCCTGCCTCAGCGAACGAGCGGTGGCGCCGGCTCGGCCTCGGCCACCTGGTCGCGCGGCAGCCCGGCGGCGGAATAGGCGTCGGCCTCGTCGAGGGTCTCGCGTTCGAGCAGGGCGCTGACCAGCGCGTCGAGGTTGGAGCGGTGGTCCTTGAGCAGCTCGCTCACCTCGACGTAGGCTGACTCGACGATCCGCCTCACCTCCTCGTCCACGAGCTGCTGGGTCGCCTCGGAGGTCTCCGAGGCCCCCGGCAGCCACGGTCCCATCCCGTCGGAGGGCAGCACCGCGAGGGGCCCGATCGCGCGGCTCATGCCCCATCGCCCGACCATGTGCCGGGCGATCTGGGTCAGGTGCTGGATGTCGGACTCCGCGCCCGCGGTGCGATCGTGGAGCACGAGCTCCTCGGCGGCGCGTCCGCCGAGGGCGAGCTTGATCTGCGCGATCAGGTAGCGCTCGTCGAAGTTGAAGCGGTCAGCGTCGGGGGCGGAGAAGGTGACGCCGAGGGCCTGGCCGCGCGGGATGATCGAGACCTTGCGAATCGGGTCCGCGCCCGGGGTCAGCATCCCCACAATCGCGTGGCCGGCCTCGTGGTAGGCCGTCCGGCGGCGGTCCTCGTCGGTCAGCACCACCTTGCGCTCGGCGCCGAGGATGATCCGCTCGAGCGCATCGGACATGTCCTGGGCGGTCACCTTGGCGTGCTCGCGCCGGGCCGCGACCAGCGCCGCCTCGTTGGCGAGGTTGGCGAGATCGGCACCGACCATCCCCGGGGTGGAGGCGGCGAGCGCACCGAGGTCCACCTCGGGGGCGAGTGGCACCGAGCGGGTGTGGACCCGGAGGATCGCCTCGCGCCCGATGCGATCGGGGGGCTGAACCGCCACCCGGCGATCAAAGCGCCCGGGCCTGAGCAGCGCCGAATCGAGGACCTCGGGCCGGTTGGTCGCCCCCAGCACGATCACGCCGCTGGTGGGAGCGAACCCGTCCATCTCGGTGAGGATCTGGTTCAGGGTCTGCTCGCGCTCGTCGTGGCCGCCGGAGACGTTGGGGCCGCCCGAGGACCGGGAGCGGCCGATGGCGTCGAGCTCGTCGATGAAGATGATCGCGGGCGCGGCGTCCTTGGCCTGCTTGAACAGGTCACGCACGCGTGAGGCGCCGACGCCGACGATCATCTCGACGAACTCCGACGCCGACATCTGGAAGAACGGGACCCCGGCCTCGCCTGCGACCGCGCGCGCGAGGAGTGTCTTGCCGGTCCCCGGAGCGCCGCTCAGGAGCACCCCGCGGGGGATCCGGCCGCCGAGGCGCAGGTACTTGTCGGGGTTCTTGAGGAAGTCGACGATCTCGGTCAGCTCCTCCTTGGCCTCGTCGATGCCGGCCACGTCCTGGAAGGTCACGGGCTGCTCGTTGGCCTCCACGCGACGCGCGCGTGAGCGCCCGAACGACATCAATCCGCCCGCCCCACCCCCCGCCGCCGCCATGCGCCGCATCAGGAACACAAACAGGAGGACCAGCAGGAGCGTCGGGCCGAAGCCGAAGATCAGGCTGGTGAGAAACGATGGCCCCTTGTCGGGCGACTGGGCGTCGATCGTCACCTTGTTGCTCTCGAGCACCTGCGACAGCTGCGATTTGTCGGCAAAGGACGGCACCTGGGTCGAGAAGTCGATCGTCGGCCGAGCGCTGCGACGGCTCGGCGGATAGGTGACGGCGTGCTTGAAGCTGCCCTGGATCGCGTCCGAGGTTGAGGAGATCTGGTTCACGTTCCCGCTCCGCACCTCGCTCAGAAAGGTCGGGCTGTACGGGATCTGGACCCGCGCATTGGGGGCCAGGGCCTGCGAGGAGATCCACAGGTTGAGGGCCAGGAAGCCCGCCACGAACAGGGCGATGAGCCAGCGGGGGTTGAGCCTCGGCGGCTTGGGCGACTTGCCCTGGCCCCCGCGTCCGTCGGGGGCGGGGGTCATCCTCCAGCCGGGAAACGACGGCGGGGATGGGGCCGAGCCGTCCTTGGGCGGCTGGGACGATGTCCTGGGCGGGGCCTTGGGCGGGGGCGAGCGCCGGGCGGGTGGGTCGGCCATCAGATGATTGTCGCAAGTAGGACCCGCCCGCCGGGCGGCGGTCAGTCCTGCTCCAGGCGCAGGCGAAAGCCGTCGGCTCCCGTGACGCTCGCCCCGGCGGCATCGGCGCGATCGGCCAGCCAACGGTCGGAGGTGACCACGCGCACCAGAGCGGGCTGGGGATCGGCTCTCAGCCGCCGGATGATCTCGTCGTCGGCGGCATCCCGGCGTGGCTTGGGCGCGTGGGCCACCGCGATCACGGTGGAGCGGATCGGCGGCGAGGGCGCGCGTTCGAACACCACCGTCACGTCCTCACCGTTCTGCGCCGCCCACCGCTCGAGCAGGTTCACGAGGCGCAACATGGCAGCGTCGCGATCGGACCACCAGCCGTCCGGTCGCGTTCCGATCACGTTCATCCCGTCCACGAGCCACCGCATGGGGAACAGGCTACGGGTCACCCGTCCTGCGTTCCGGGTGGCCGGCGGGCGCGCTTGCGCTCGGCCTGGCGGCGCTTGGACTCGAGCCTGCGCTTCACCGCCGCGTGGCTGGGCTTGGTGGCGTGCCGAGCCCGCGGTATGGTCAGCGCGCCCGTCAGCCGCCGGCGCAGGCGCTCGAGGGCGAGCTCGCGGTTGCGAGCCTGGCTGCGAGCGTCCTGGGCGACGGCGACCACACGCGGTCCCACCCGCGCGATCACCCGCCGCTTCTGCTCCTCGGTGAGAGTCTCCGAGGCGTGGACGTCGAAGATCGCCTCGACCCGGGAGTCGGTCACGTTGGCGTGCTGTCCGCCCGGTCCCGATGACCGTGAGGCCCGTACCAGCACCTCGCGCAGGGGAAGCTCGGCGTGGCGGCCAAGGGGCATCGGATCGTCCATCCGGCAGAGGATGAAGCCAAAGCGTTACGGGTGTGGCGCCCACGGAACCTGAACCGCAGGAGCCGTGCTACCGTGCCGCGCCGTAAGGCCGTCCGCAAGCGTGTCGGGCGGTGTGAGAAGCAGGTGCAGGCCTCGGGGTATTCGCAATGATGTCCTCCGCGGTAGCAGCACTTCAAGCCACGGAGGTTCAGCTATGCCAACCGGAACGGTCAAGTGGTTCAGCGACGAGAAGGGGTTCGGTTTCATCACCCCCGACGAGGGCAGCCGAGACCTGTTCGTGCATCACTCGAGCATCAACGCGGACGGCTACCGCTCGCTCGCCGAGGGCACCAAGGTGTCCTACGAGGAGGAGGCCGGGCCCAAGGGGCCAAAGGCCATCAACGTACAGAAGCTCTAGCCCGCCACGCCGCGGCCGCGGTGGGCGCCGCGGCCGCCGCGGCGATGACTGATTGGATGACGACCTCGTCGCCGGCGACCGCGGCCGGGCGATGACCGATTGGGTGACGATCTCCTCCCTGGCGACTGCAGGGGGGACGCTCGTGCTCGCGATCGCGACGTTCAGCTCGGTCAGGTCGGCCAACCAGTCGGCCCGCGTGGCCGAGCGCTCCCTGCTGGCCGGGCTGCGGCCGGTCCTGATTCCGTCCAAGGACGACGACCCGCCCGAGCGGGTCCGGTTCGGGGAAGGGCAGCAGCTGATTGTGACGGGGCACGGCGCGGCGCTTGTCCTGGTCGACGAGAGGCTCTACATAGCGATCGCGCTTCGCAACGGGGGCGCGGGACTGGCGGTGATCCACGGCTGGCGCGTCGAGGTCAGAGAGCTCACGGGCTCCGCGGCTCCCGAGCTCGGTGAGTTCCGCCGCCAGCAGCGTGACCTCTACATTCCCGCGGGAGACGCGGGCTTCTGGCAGGGCGCGATTCGGGAGCGCAGCGACCCGTCCTATGACGCGGTTCAGGCGGCCGCTCACTCCGGTGCCCGGGTGATGATCGACCTGCTCTACGGGGACCACGAGGGGGGACAGCGGACGATTGCTCGCTTCGGAATCTCGCCGGGCCAGGAGGGCGAGGAGGATTCCTCCGGGCACGACGACGGCTATCGCGCCGACGTCGTGCGCTATTGGAACGTCGATCGCGAAGACCCCCGCTGACGCCGGCTGGCCCCGGCGGGGCGGACCCGGCGGGGCGGACCCGGCGGGCCGGCGCCTTCCGCGCGGTCGGGACCTTCCCTCACCCACCTGGACGATCTAACGCACCTATAGTAGTGCTCCGTTAGGTATTTGAAGGAGTTTGCGATTTGCAGGCGAACCTTCTTGGCGACGTTGCCGTCGTCGAGGAGGTCAAGATGGAGGCTGTGGCCGGCTTGTCGGAGCGGGAGCTTGCGCGGGTGCGTGGGCGTCTGGTGGAGTTTTCGAGCGGAATGTTCGAGTCGATGCGCCGTAAGGATCAGCGGCGGTGGGGGGAGTGCTATGTGCGCGGGTTGATGCTCGATGGGAAGCGCAAGTCGATCGAGCCGATGGCCGCGCGGTTGGCGGATGGCGATGAGCAGTGCTTGCAGCAGTTCGTCAATCAGTCGCCGTGGGATCCGGTGGCGGTCCGTCGGGCGTTGGCGGTGCGGATGAGCCGGGAGCTTGAGCCGGTGGCGTGGGTGATTGATGACACCGGCTTTCCGAAGTTCGGGAAGATGTCGGTCGGGGTCGCCAGGCAGTACTCAGGGGCGTTGGGGAAGGTCGGGAACTGTCAGATCGGCGTGACTGTCAACGCCGCTACCGAGGATGCCTCTTGCCCGCTTGATTGGCGGCTGTTCATCCCCGAGGAATGGGACGAGGACAGCGAGTTCAACCAGGACCGTCGGCTGAAGGCGAAGCTGCCCGAGGACGTGCATCACGTCGAGAAGTGGCGCCTCGCGCTGGTGATGATCGATGAGCTGATCGGGTGGGGGATCAAGCCGCCCGTGGTCCTTGGCGATGGCGCCTATGGGGATGTGACCGAGCTGCGCACGGGCCTTCAGGAGCGGGAGATCTCCTACGTGCTGGACGTCAAGGGCGCGACCTCGGCCTACCGCCAGGACGTGGCGCCGACCCAGCCGCCGCGCTCGGCGCGACGAGGGCGCCCACCCGCTCTGCGCTACCGCGAGGATCCCGCGTCGCTCAAGGAGCTGGCGCTCGCCGCCGGCAAGCAGGCTGCGGTCAGTGTCACCTGGCGGGAGGGAACGCGCGGGAAGATGACCTCGCGGTTCATGGCGATGAGGGTCCGCCCGGCGAACATCGGGCTGCGCCGCAAGGCCCACGAGGCCGGGGAGCAGCTCCCGGTCCGCTGGCTGATCTGCGAGTGGCCCTCCAAAGCAACCGAGCCGACCAAGTACTGGCTCTCCAACCTGCCCGCCGACACCGAGCTCGAGCAGCTCGTGCTGCTGGCGAAGATGCGCTTCCGGATCGAGCAGGACTACCGCGAGCTCAAAGACGCACTCGGCCTTGACCACTACGAAGGCCGCACCTACCCCGGCTGGAACCATCACGTCACCTTGGTCTCCGTCGCGCACGCATTCCTGACCCTGGAACGACGCCGACCTCAACCCAGGGCGGCAGCCTGACCCTGTTCGGGGTCGTCCGGGAGCTCCAAGCGCTCCTGGCCTGCTGGCACGGGACCTGCCCCGTCTGCCGCAGAGCACTGCCGCCCGATCATCCACTACGAGGACCACCCTGAGCTAACGGAGCACTAATAGGGTGCACTGGATCGTCCAGGTACCCCGGAGAACCTCTGGGGTTCAGCTGCGGGGCCGGCCCGGGCGCGTGAGACGGGGCTCCAACGGCTGCGCTCGTGCGCTCGCCGTCCAGGCGGCGGCGATCAGCAGCAGGCCGGCGACGAACGCGAGCCAGGCGACGGCGTCGCTCGACCCCGCTGTCGACGGTCCGGTTGCGCTGGAGCCAGCCGCGGGCGAACCGGTGACGTTCGAGTTCGCCAACTCGACGCCCGAGGCGGCGGCCAGGCGGCGAATGGCCGTCAGGGCCGCTGGCCCGAGCCCACCGGCGCCCGGGGGGATCTGGACCCCGGCGAGCGCGGCGGCATCGTGAGCGATCGAGCCGCCGTGGTCGTAGAGCCCGAAGCCCGACGGCATCACGATCAGCAGGTGACCCTTGTACACGAACGAGAGCTCGACGCCCAGGTACTGCGCGTAGGCGGCCGGATGGCGCCATAGCGCCGTCACCGCCCCGAGGTCGGTCGCCGACGCGATCACGGCGACGCGGAGCGGGTAGCCCCTCTGCTGCGTCTGGGCCAGCAGCCCGCCCAGCTGGGCGGGCTGGCACTGGGAGGGGCCCGCATCCTCGGGCAGGAACAGGTTCTGGGAGACGAGCACGTCGCTGGCCGGGTCTCCGTCCGCCCGCGCCAGTCCGGCCCGCGGTCCGAGCGCCGCCACCATCATGGCCACCGCGAGGGCGACTCGCAGAGCCGCTCGACAGCGCGGGCAGGGGAGCGGGATGCGCGTAGAGTTCGGCGACGGCGATGACGTGCGACGCGAGTGCAACATGGGGGACCCGCGCCAAGTCTATGTGGCGCACCGGGGACCGCTGGGGGGCCGGCGCCTTTCCCGGAGCCCGATCGAGCGCCCGCGCGCGCGCCCGCAGGCGCGGGCGGCCGGGCGCCCTCGCGCTGCTGTGCGCGCTGGTGGGGTTCGCGGCGTGGCCCGGCGTGGCCGGAGCCCACGGTCCCGTCGCTCCCGTCGCCTCGAGCTACCTGGCCCGGGTGAATCAGGCTCCGCCGGGAACCGAGGCCCGGGTGATCGACGGCGACCTGCGGATGTGGCTCCGGGTCAGCACTCCGCACACGGTGATCGTGCTCGGTTAACGCGGCGAGCCCTACCTGCGCTTCTCGCCCGCCGGCGTGGATCTGAACCTTCGCTCGGCCATCTACTACCTGAACCAGGTCCCCCCGCGCTCCCCGCCGCCCAACCTCAGCCCCACAGCCGTCCCGGACTGGCATCGGATCACCAGCTCGCACGAGTACCAGTGGCACGACGCCAGGCTGGGTGCGCTCGCCGCGGTCGCCCGGGCGCCGGGCGCGGTGGACGTGGGGCGCTGGATCGTGCCGATGCGGGTCGATGGCCGCCCGACGTCGGTCGCCGGCGGCCTCTACTACGCGCCCAATCCCTCGCTCGTGTGGTTCTGGCCGATCGTGGTCCTGATCGCCTGCGCGCTCGCGGCGCGGCGCCTGCACCGTCACGACCTCGATGTGCGCGTGGCGTTCTGGCTCTCGGTGGCGATTCTGATCGCCCTGGGAGTGGGCGCCGGCGGCCAGGTGCTGGAGGGGCGGCCGAACGTCACCTCGGGCGACCTGGTGACGCTTGGCGTCATCCTGGTGCTGGTGGCGATATGCCTCGTGCGACTGTTGAGCCGGGGCCCGGGCATATTCCTGGTCGCGGTGATCTCGACCGCCGCGTTGTTCGAGGGCCTGGATCTGGTGGGCACGCTGGTCCAGGGCTTCGTGCTGGCCGGCCTGCCCGCGTTCGTCGAGCGGGCCGCCACCGCAGGGTGCCTGGCGGCGGGCTCGGCGCTGTTCATCATCCTGCTCTCGGGTACTCTCGGCCAGGGGATGAATTCCGCTCGCCAGCGGGTCGCGGCTGCGAGTGCAGGTGGCGGCGGAGGAGATGGGGCTGACGATGACCGGCCGGGTCCAATCAGTGCGCACACTGGTGCAACTGCAAGTGATCCACTGATTCAGGAGGACTTATGACCGATCACGCTCGGATTGGCGTCTACACGATCGACCCAGGGGACCTACGAGGAGCTCGTCGGCAGAGCCAAGCAGGGGCTGGGGCCGATTTTGCGTGCAGCCCAACCGACAGCGCGATCCCCGAGCTCGCCGCCACCCCGACCAGGCCGTACTTGGGAGGTTCGAGGCGATCATCATTCCGATCGACGCGTTGGCGAACCGCGCCCCCTCTTCGTGCAGGTCCCGTGCGCGGCGCTCGTGGGCGTTGAAGGCCTTCAGCGTCGTCATCCCCTGCACGGCGTCCAGCGACTCCGAGGACGACGACGGGTACTGCGCGAACCAGCGCGACATCGCCGGGCGCATGATCAACCGCGATCTGATCAACGAGCCCAGCACGAGCACCGCGCCGCAGATCACCAACCGCGCCCACCACCGCGTCCACGCTGGGTCACGAACGCCGCCAGCACGGAGGCGCCGATCACCGTCACTCGCGAACTGCGGCAGGACACGCCGATCACCGTCACTCGCGAACTGCGGCAGGACACGCCTGTAGTACTTCTCGAGCGCCTTGACGGCATCGACGATCGCCGCCTGGGCGTGGTCCGTGCGAGTGCCCGCCGTATAGCCCGGCCCGAGCGCCAGCAGCCGCCGGTAGAGCCGCTCGCGCACCACCCGCTTGACCTCGCCCCCGATCAACGTGCCCACCACCTCACGCAGCCACGTCAGCACCGCACGGATCGCCAGCAACAAGACGATCACGCCCACCGGCGGCAGGACCGAGCCAAGCCCATGTCCGCGAATCCCGTCGCTGAGGATCGCCGCGGTCGCGAACCCCTGGCCCGCGTATGTCGCGGTGATCGCCAGGCCCACCATGACATTGCGGGCGATCAGCTCCCACGCGGCCGCGGCGAGGGAGAGGAGCTGGCGGTTGATCATCGTCCGACACTCGGCGCGCTGGAAACGGCCGCGGCTTCATCGTGAGGCGCCTCGGCCAGCTAGGTGGAGCGGATCGAAGCCGAGGTGAACGCGCCCGCTCAACGGGTCGGCGAAGGGTGCAGATGCACGCCGAAGACGCGGCAGCGAGATCCTCTCGCAGGACCGCGGCGACTGTTCCGGCGCCCATCGCGATCATGTTGAGGGCTTCTTCATCGCCCTCCCGGGTAAGCCAAAACAGAGACTGACTGGCAATCACAATCGACAAGCGGTTTACAGCAGCATATAGGAGACGACGAGCGGGACGGCGGCGACCTTGTTCGCCTCGGCGTCAGCATGCAACGACGTGGATCGAGCGACCGGATGCAGCAACGAGCGGGGCGATATCGCTGGCGTCGCTCGTCAGAATGCGGTCGCCGGTCGCGGAGACGGCCACGACGCTTGCGTCGACGGCATCCTTCGTGCCGGCGATGCCCAGGAGGACGCCGCCGGCTCTGCCCAGTTGCTCGTCCACGGCTTTGACATCGACCGACTTGAGGAGCCGGGCGAGGTTCGCCGGCCGTCCGGCGGGGTCTCGCCACACCTGCGTGATGACAACGCCCGTGCTGCGCAATTGCAGTCCTGCCCGCTGCGCCATCCGAAGGCGGGCAACCATCGCCCGGTCTGACCGGTCTACCGCAATGAATGCTCCGGCGTCCAGCACTATGGCGCTCACGCCCCCGCCTCGGCCGACGCCGGTTTCGGTAGAGCTAGCTCGGTGGCCGCCCGACACAGTTCCGCGGAGGTGAGTGATCCGTGCTCTGCTTCCCAGGCGTCAAGAAAGTCAGACAGCGCCTCGGTACGGAGTTTGGCTGCCGCGGCCTCAGCCAGCCATCGAGAAACACCCCCACCGCTGTGGCGCGCGGCGGCGCGGACGGCGTCGCCGAGGTCTGGATCGAATGACACGCTGAGCTTGTCGACCTTCATAAAGCAATCCTACCGCGGTACGGCTGACCACGGTGGGAAGCTCAGCGTCCGTTTCCCCGAACGAACAAGACGACGGGGCCTTGGTCGAAGGCCTCGGCGCCGTGCGTGCGCAGGTTGGCGCTCGCGTGCGGTGCGTTTCAAGACGCGATGAGCGAGAGATCGAGCGTCTCGCGGTTGGGGTCGGCTTGCTCGTCGGGCTCGGGCTTGAGCATAAGCCGCAGCGCGTCGATGACGTTCTCGCGGGCCTCGCGACGGTCGCGCCTCGATGGTGTCCCGGGCGAGCATTCGTAGACGTCTCACCGGCCGGGTCTGGCCGATGCGGCCTGACGCCACCGGCCAAGGGCTCCCATGGTCACGCTCGCGGGTTGAGGCTGGAGTCGCTCGTACGCTGAGTGGTCCAGCCAGTCCAGTCGGTGCTCTCCTCGCAACTCGATCCACGGCGCGGATCCCGGTCGCCTGGCGTTGCTCGGGGGTGGAGGGTCATCGCGAATCTATTCGACGTGTTCCGGTGGTCGGCTACGCTGGAGGGCCGATGCAGACGCTGATCCCGGACCCCCTCCCGGCTGAGGTCGAAGCGCTGCTTGAACGCCGCCGCGAGTGGGGCGCCGATCGCCACGACGAGGTCTGGCCGGGGGTGCTGCACATGAGCCCGCCGCCATCCTCACGCCACGAGCTGCTCGTGGACGAGCTGCGCGAGGCGCTGGCGCCCCTCGCCAAGGCCAAGGGCATGGCGGTGCTAGGCGCCGCTGGCCCGGCGTCAAGGACGATCACCGCGTACCTGACCTGACCTTGCTGCGCCCTCCGGTCCAGCCGCAGTGGCAGCCGACCGCGGCGCTCGCCGTCGAAGTTCTGTCCTGGCGCGAGCCCGCAGGCAAGAAGCTTGACTTCTATGCTGCCCATCAGGTCGCCGAGCTTCTGATCGTCGACCCTGACAAGCGCGGGGTCGACTGGCTTACGCTGCGCGAGGGCGCTTACGAGCCCGTGCTGCGATCGACCGCGCCCAACTTCGGGCCAGCCGAGCTAGCCCAACGGATCGACCGGGACCCGTTCCTCCTCGCCGGCTCCTGAACCCCACGGCAGACATACTTGCCGCACGCGGCGCCGATCGGCGGGTGTGAGGGCGACGAACACGATTGCGGTCGAGCCGGGGACGAGCTTGAAGGTCAGTAGGTGCGTCGTGGTCTCGGTCAGGTTCTCCGCCGGACTGACGCCAGGGAGGAACTTGAGCGGGTCGCGATCGCCCGCGCCCTGGGCCCCCCTGGTGTCGTCGATCGCTCGTTGCGGACAGCGGGCAGTCTCTATCGCTCTACGACGAGCAGGGGATGCCGACGTGGTCCCTCGACACCTCGGCGATAATCGCGGTCGTGCCGGCAGTGAGCGTTCGCACCTGCTCGCGGATGGATTGGCTTGTCCCGGCAGCTACCCTCATGGGAATGCGCACGCCGAAGATCGAGTTGCTGTGGTGGGCGGGCTGCCCCTCGACTGAGCGCGCCCTCGCGCAGCTGCGCGAGGCGCTGGCCGATGTCGGGCTCGGCGAGGCGGAGATCGTGCGCACGGAGATCCGCGCCGATGCCGACGAGCGTGCCGTGGGCTTTTCTGGTTCGCCGACGATCCTGGTCGATGGGGTCGACGTCGCGCGCGCCGGACGGACCGATCCGGTGCTGGCCGGCGATCCGGGCACCGGCCGAACCGATCCGGCCACCGGCCGAACCGATTTGGCCCCGGGCGCCGATCCGGGCGAGCCGGTGGCGCTGAGCTGCCGCGTGTACCCCCGTCGTGACGGCAGGATCTCGCCGACCCCCGATCCCGATGATTTGCGTGACGCGCTGCGCCGTGCGGCCACCGCCCCAGACGTTCAGGGACCCGCGGCTGCCGACCCGGCCGCATCGGGGCCCCCCGTCGATCCCGAAGCGCTGCCCTGCGGGGCAGCGCACGTGGAGGTTCGATGACCCTCGCCATTGGCGCCTTGGCCCCCGAGCTCGAGCTGCCCGATACCAACGGGGACAGCTGGGCCGTGCACGGCGAGCTGGCCGCGAAGGCGAGCGTGATCGTGTTCACGTGCAACCACTGTCCCTATGCGCTGGCATGGCACGACCGGATCGCGCAGGTGGCGCGCGACTACGCCGATCTCGGCGTCCAGTTCCTGGCCATCAACTCCAACGACTCCGAGCGCTACCCGCGGGACTCCTACGAGGCGATGGGCACGCGGGTCGCGGACGAGGACTGGCCGATGCCCTACCTGCACGACCGCAGCCAGGAGGTTGCGCGCGCGTACGGCGCCAAGACGACTCCCGACATCTTCGTGCTCGATGCGCAGCGCCGGCTGCGCTATCGAGGTGCGCCGGACTCCGACTACGAGGATCCCGGCCTGCGCGCGGCATGGCTGCGCGATGCCGTCGATGCCGTGCTCGCGGGCGAGTCGCCGTCCCTCCCCGCGACCGAGCCCGTGGGTTGCTCGATCAAGTGGAAGCCCTGACCCGCGCGGCACTGCTGCGGCGGTGATCGCCGGGGGGCGGGGCGCTCGCGCCTGAAGGTCCTCGTCCGCGCGCCTCGTCCGCGGTCGCCACGGTAACGCGATGGTCACCAGCGCGAGGCTCGGCGCGGATAGCGTCTACGCCTCGGAGACCGATCGTCCGTACCAGAGGAGGGTTTCATGTCGAAGAAGCCGACCGGCCCTGGAGACCGTCACCGGTATCGTCGCCAGCAACTGGCGGTGCTCGTGGGGTCGATCCTTGCCGGCTGCGCGGTCACTGCGCCCGCCCAGGCCCACGAATCGCACCAGCGCGACGGAGGTCCTCAGCTGACCCCCGGCAATCTCCTGATCAGCGGGAGCAGGTACGCCACGGCCGACATCCAGCCGGGCGTCACCGTGTTGCCCCCGGCTGCACCACGGCATGCGCGGTCGCGAACAACGATGGTGCCTATCCGTACGTCTTCAACAACGATCTCGTCGACGGCAGCTTTGGGATCACCTCGAGGATCTTCCTCGACGAGGTGAGGCCCTCGGGCTCGCCGATCGGCCGGATCAAGATTCCCACCGATCAGCTCGTCACGAGCTTCTCGTCGAAGTCCGAGCTGGCGCTCAACCTGTCCACGAATGGTCAGGATCTGACCTTCATGGACTACATCGCGCCACCACGCGCGCTGGACGTGTCCAACTCCAACACTCCCGGAGTGATCGATCCTACGAACCCCGTGCCCGGCGCGTACTACCGCGCCGTCGCGCAGCTTGACCGCAGCGGCGCCTTCCACGTCACCGAGACCAACGCCTACAGCGGCAACAACGGACGCGCGGCGATCCTCAACAACGCCGCGGGGGTGTACTACATGGCCGGGAACGCCGGAAACGGCAGCAATCCAGAACCGGACGGGGTGATTCTCGGCGCCGGGGCGCAGATCCTGAAGCCGCAGTTCATCCCTCCCGCCGACCAATCACCCGGCCCTCCGACCCCGGTTGGCAGCTTCAGCATCACGCAGCTGGGCGACGGGCGTACCGTATCTCGTCCCGCGGTACCCGACCGGCCTGAACCCGGCGACCAAGCTGCCGTGGGCGCCGGCCACCGACGGCCTTCGCAACATTGCCGGTCGTGTCAACCGCGACGGGAAGGCGACGATCTACGCCGTCACCTCGACGGTCAGCGGCAGCGGGGACCAGGGCGCCGACCCCAACCAGGTGGTCAAGATCACCGATGATCCCGGCGCCACGGCGCCCGGAAGCGAGAGCTTCGACACGGTTCGCGCCGCGGGCTTCGGCGAGGTCCTTCGCGGCGTCTCGCTGACCCCCGGCACGGAGCGCTGATCGAACGGGGAGATCCGACGGCAGATCCGCGTCCGCGGCCCTCACGGTCGCAGACGCGGCCGTCCGCCTCGACGGTCCTCACCCGACTGCGCGGCGGCCGTCCGCCTCGACGGTCCTCACGGGTCGGCGACGTGGCCGCCCGTCGGCTCCAACGGCAGCCCGGCCGCCTCCCACTCGAGTAGTCCGCCGGCCATGTTGTGGGCGTCGAACCCGGCCCCGCAGAAGGCTGTGGTCGCCATCGCGGAACGGGCGCCACTGCGGCAGTAGAAGACCACCGGTCGTCCGACCTCGATCGTCTGGGCCTGCGAGGTCAACGCGGCAAGCTCGAGGTGCCGGCCGCCGGAGATCCGGCCGGCCTCGTGCTCGTGGGGCTGGCGCACGTCGATCAGCTGGATCGCACCGCTCGCGAGCAGCTCGGCAACCTGCCGCGGGGTGTAGTCGCCATCCACGAAATGAGCGTAGCGACGACGTACGAGTACAGTGCGCGCCACCAACCAAGGACGGCGCCATCGCGGCAACGGGTTCGGTCTGCTCGCGGGCGCGCTGGACGTCGCCGTCCGCGACGGAGCCGACAGCGCCTCTGGGATCGACTACAGCTTCTCCGACCCGGGCGGCCGGGCTGATCGCCGCTGATCACGCGGCGCTCGCGGAAGCGCGGCGGCGCGCCGACGTGGCGGCCGCGCAACTCGGCGAGCACATCGTCGGGGTGAAGTCGGTGGACCTCGACCCCTCCGGCTCGGGCTCCGGGGCGGTGGCAGCTCGCCGGGGGTCTAGGCTCCGAGCAAGGGACGGGGCCCACGCCGATCGACCCCGGCACCGAGGAGGTCGATGCCGACGTGGACGTGGTGTATCTGCTCGGAAGCTGATGGGAGTGCCCATCCCGCAGGATGGGCACGGGTCAAACTGAAGGGTCGGCGGGCGACCAGGGGCGTCCGGTCGTCCTCAGCGAATCGTGGCGCTGCGTGGCTGGCCGGCGTGCCGCCACGTGATGGTTTCACCCTCGATGTGGAAACCGCCGAGCGGCGGTCGGTGGGGGTGCTCGGCGTCACCGTGGTCCGGAAGTTGGTCGTGTACGACAGCCACGCCACGGCACCCGTGGCGCCGACCATCAATGTCCTGATCGCGAACGCCTATGCGTGGTCGGCGGCGGGAACGGGGTCGTGACGTCCACGTATCCCGCCGGCGCGGTGAACGTCTGTTTCCCCCTCGCGAGGTCGAACCCGGTCACGTGGTAGAGGCCGGGCTTCTCTCCGTACTGATAATCGTGCGTGAACCGCTGGTAGGCGACGTGCCGGCCGTCAAGCGCGAACCAATACACATCGTCGGTCCCGTACGAATCGCTATAAGCGGTCGTGATCAACCGAAGTGGCCGGGGCGCAGGCAACCCATGAACGCGGCATGGCCATAGCGGTCGCTGCTTCTGGTCACGATCGTATCGCCGCGGCGCGCCACCACCGCCGGAGCGCCGAGCCGCCGACTCCCCCGCGCCGCTGCGCACCCCACCGAATGCTGCGCGGAAATCGATCCCGGACGAGCCCCGAGCATGCATAACTCGTCAGGAGCGCCTCCGAACCTCAGCCCTGTCGAGCTGTGCATGCAGGGCGTGCATAACTCGACAGGGACTCGCGATAAGGCTGTCGGTGACGAGTTGTGCAGGTGGA
>JBPCPO010000096.1:0-19567 GCA_050999075.1 Solirubrobacteraceae bacterium | reverse complement strand
CTGAAGGCGATCCCGATGCTCGACACCGTCGTGCGCAAGCTGATCGAGTGGCGCTACGAGCGCGCCCTGCGTCAGTTCTACCTCGGCAACTCGGTCAAGGCCGGCGAGCGCCAGCTGCCGGAGCTGTGGGCGTCTCACCTCGGCGTGTGCAAGGTGCTCGACATGCCGGGCAGCTATGACCTGTACGTGAGCTCGGAGATGTCGGCCAACGCGCACACGATCGGCTCACAGAAGCCGATCGTGGTGATCGACTCCAATCTGCTCGAGCGCCTGGGCTCGGGCGAGCAGCGCGTCGTGCTCGCCCACGAGCTCGGACACATCCTCTCCGACCACGTCCTCTACATGACCGCCCTGGACATTCTGATGCGCGCGGGCGGCAGCGCGCCGTTCCCCCTGGGCCTGCCGCTGCGCGCGGTGCAGGCGGTTCTGCTCGAGTGGGTTCGGGCGGCCGAGCTGAGCTGCGACCGGGCCGCCACGCTCGCCGTGCGCGACCCGCAGATCGTCTGCCGGACGCTGATGGTGACCGCCGGCGGCATGCATGCCGACAAGCTCGACCTCGACGCGTTCATGGCCCAGGCGATGGAATACGAGAGCTGGGACGACCCGGCCGATCGCGTGCGACGCTTCTTCTACGAGATCGGCGCGACCCACTCCTACGCCGTCCGGCGCGTATCTGAGGTCATGAAGTGGGTGCAGGGCGGCGAGTACGACCGCATCGTGCGGGGTGAGTACCGCCGCCGCGACGATCACCGCGACGTGCGCGAGGAGGCGGGCGACGCGATGGATTTCTATTCCGAGCGCTTCCGCACGCTGTTCCGCGACATCGGCGAGAACGTCAGCACCATGGGCTCGCAGTTCGGGGAGATGAGCCAGCAGGTCGCCGACTGGATCCGCGGGCGCGGCGGGGGCTCGGGGAAGGGGCGGGGCGCCGGCGGATCGACCGAGGAAGGCGGCGCGGAATCGGCCCCGAACGATGGCTGAGCAGTCCCCGGTTACCCCTACTTGTACGCCATGACCGGCAGTGCTGGCCGTACAGGTGACTAACATGTGTTACGGTGTAGCACATGTCAAAGATGATCCAGGTGCGCAACGTTTCCGACCATGCGCATCGAACGTTGAAGGCTCGCGCTGCCATAGCCGGAATGTCGTTGTCGGACTACATCAAACGCGACCTCGAAGACGCGGCGGCGCGACCGTCGCTGGAGGAGATCGACGCACGGGTCATCACCCGCGGCAGGTCCGCGCTGCGTACGGAGACGGTGCTGACAGCACTGAGCGAAGTTCGCGAACGGTGATCCAGTGCCGGTCGTCGACTCGTCCGTGCTCGTCGAGTATCTGGCCGGCGGGGAACATGCCAAACCGGCCCGTGCCCGGTTGCTCACAGACCGGCACCGTCTGTGGGCTCCCCATCTGGTCGATGCCGAGGTCGGGCACGTACTCCGCCGCGGGGTGATGCTCGGAGAGCTGCGACCTTCTGCGGCCACCGAGGCACTCCAGGACCTCGGTTCAATGCCGCTCAAACGAGCCGGTCATATCGGCCTGCTCGACCGAGCGTGGAGCTTGCGCGACAACGTGAGTTTCTACGACGCCCTGTACATCGCGCTGGCCGAGCAGCTGGGGATGCCGTTGCTCACGCTCGACGCCCGGCTCCAGGCGGCGCCGGGCGTGCGTGCGGCGATCGAGATCGTCGCTTAGGACTCAGGAGATTCGACGCCGGGCCACTTGGCGTCCGGCCTCTCGTGCGACGTCATCTGGTGGAGCTCGAGCAGGCCGACGTGCTCGATCCGCGACCGGATGAGCAGGTGGGCGTACCGCGTCCCTGAGTGGAGGGGTCGGCGGCTCACTGGCTTGACAACCGAACACTCACGATATATCGTTGACGCATCGGTATAACCAAGCAAAGGACAGATCACATGCCGTGCACCACTTACACACAGGATTGGCCCGGGCGCGACGCCTGGGGACGGGAAGGACACCACGGACACCGGAGCGGACCTCCGGGTTGGATGTTCACCAAGGGCAGGGGCGGTCATGGCCGCCCGAGCCCCGAGGAGATCGAGCAGCTGATGGCGATGCGCCAGATGCGTGGCGGACCCTTCGGCGGAGGCCCTCGGGGTCGGGGACGGGCCCGGCGCGGCGACGTGCGCCTCGCATTGCTGAGGCTCCTGGCCGAGGAGCCGCGCAACGGCTATCAGTTGATGCAGACGATCGAGGAGCGCAGCGCCGGCCACTGGCGCCCGAGCCCGGGCTCGGTATATCCGACCCTGGCTCAGCTCGAGGACGAGGGCCTGGTTCGCGCGACCGAGGCGCCGGGCGGACGGCACTTCGAGATCACCGACTCCGGCCGAGAGCACCTGGAGAGCCGCGCGGGTGAGCCCGCTCCCTGGGAGCAGGACGACCAGCCCGGAGCCGGCGCGCTGACGGAGCTCGGGCCGCTGATCATGCAGATCGGCAAGGCGGCCTGGCAGGTCGCGCAGGTCGGCAACGAGGCCCAGACCAAGCAGGCCTCGGAGGTCCTCACCGAGGCTCGCCGCGCCCTGTACCGGATCCTCGCGCAGGACGACGAGGCCACGTCGTAAGGTTGTCCTCGCCCATGCGAGACGACGGGAACGGATCGAAGGGATCGAGAGGATCAGGCGGATCCCCACCCCCCGCGATCGTCGTGAGCGGCCTCACCAAGAGCTTCGGTGAGGTGCAGGCGGTCCGGGGGGTCGAGTTCGAGGTCGCCACGGGCGAGGTGTTCGGGTTCCTGGGCCCCAACGGCGCCGGCAAGACGACGACGATCAACATGCTCTGCACCCTCGCCAAGCCCTCGGCGGGGTCGGCGACCGTGGCCGGTCACGACGTCGTCCGCGAGCGCGACGACGTGCGGCGCAACATCGGACTCGTGTTCCAGGACCCGACGCTCGACGGCTACCTCACCGCCGAGCAGAACCTCCGACTGCACGCCGAGCTCTACGGCGTGCAGTCGAACCTGGTCGCGCCACGGATGCGCCAACTGCTGGAGATGGTCGCTCTGTGGGACCGCAGGGACACGCCGGTACGGACGTTCTCAGGCGGGATGCGGCGCCGCCTGGAGATCGCGCGCGGGCTGATGCACTCCCCGCGGGTGCTGTTCCTCGACGAGCCGACGATCGGCCTGGACCCGCAGACGCGCCGCTCGATCTGGACCTACATCCGCGAGCTCAAGGAGCGCGAGGAGATCACCATCTTCATGACCACCCACTACATGGACGAGACCGAGTGGTGCGACCGGATCGCCATCATGGACCACGGACAGATCGTGGCGCTCGACTCGCCGGAGACCTTGAAGGCCGAGGTCGGAACCGACCGGGTGACGATCCACACCGTCGACAACGAGGCGGCGATTGCCGCGCTCGCGCACCGGTTCGATGTCCAGGCGGTGATCGCCGAGGGCGCCGTGACGTTCGGAGTGCCCGCCGGAGAGGAGTTCGTGCCGCGCCTGTTCGCGGAGCTGGGCATCCCCATCCGAGCGGTCAGCGTCTCTCGCCCGACCCTCGACGACGTGTTCATGTCCTACACGGGCAACACGATCCGCGACGCCGAGGAGGACCAGTCCAAGCACAAGAACCGCGTGATGATGCAGGTGATGAGCGGAGGTAGGCGATGAGCAGCACGACGGAGCGGACCGAGGAGACCGCCACCGCGACGGGCGCGCAGGCGCCGATCGTCAGGGTCAGCGTCCCGCAGCGCAGCATGACCAGCGAGCTGCGGGCGATCCGGATCGTCTGGCGCCGCGAGCTGATCCGGTTTCGCTCCGACCGCCTGCGGATCGTCACCTCGCTGGTGCAGCCACTGCTGTTCCTGTTCGTGCTCGGCGCGGGGCTCCAGCGGCTGTCGAGCGCCGGAACCCACGGCGTCAGCCTGAAGACGTTCATCTACCCCGGGATCCTCTGCATCGCGGTCATGTTCACGGCGATGTTCTCGGCCGCTTCGATCGTCTGGGATCGGGAGTTCGGCTTCCTGCGCGAGATGATGGTCGCACCGATCCGACGCAGCTCGATCGTGATCGGCAAGTGCCTCGGCGGCGCCACCGTCGCCAGCCTGCAGGGCGTGATCGTCATCTGCCTCGCGGGGCTGGTCCACGTCCCCTACGACCCGTTGCTGATCCTGGCCATCTTCGGGCTGCAGCTGCTGCTCGCGTTCGCGATCACTGCGTTCGGGATCATGGTCGCGGTGCGCATCACCCAGATGCAGTCCTTCATGGGCGTGATGCAGATGATCGTGATGCCGATGTTCTTCATCTCCGGCGCCCTCTTCCCCGCGTCGGGGCTGCCCGGCTGGCTGACCGTGCTCAACCGGATCGACCCGTTGACCTACGCCGTCGATCCGATGCGCCGCCTGGTCTTCAGCCACCTGAACATCTCCGCCGCCGCCCGACATGCCCTGGACCCAGGGGTCACCTGGGGCGCCTGGCACGTCCCGCCGCTGCTCGAGGCCGGGGTGATCCTCGCCCTCGGCCTGGTGATGCTGGCGATCGCGATCTGGGAGTTCAGCGCTACGGAGTAGGCCGGCGGCGCTCGTGTCGCCGGTTCGCGCGCTCCCTTGTGCTACAGTGACGCACATGGGGTCATCGGTGGGTGTGCGCGAGCTTCGACAGAACCTCAGCCGCTATCTGGAGCGCGTGAAGGCGGGAGAGGCGTTCGTGGTGACCGAGCGCGGCCGCGAGGTCGCACGTCTGACTCCATCGGGTGGTCGCCAAAGCGCGCTGGCGCGCCTGATCGCCGAGCGAGGGGCAACGATCCCGCAGGGCGATCTGATCGTCAACCTAGGGGCACGCCATCGCGTCGACGGTCCGTCGACGGCGGATGTACTCGCCGAGCAGCGAGAGGAACGCCGCTGAGCATCGGTGCGACGCTCGCGTACCTGGACACTTCGGCGTACGTGAAGTTGATCGTCGACGAGCCCGAATCCGCGGCCCTGCAGCGTGAGTTGGGTCGTTGGTCGGCATGGACATCAAGCGCGCTGCTGGGGCTTGAGGCCGTGCGTGCTTGTCGGCGACTGGGCGAGGACATCGCCGACTCGGCGGAGGCGAGCCTGAGCGACATCGCGCTGGTCCCGATGGACGACGCGGTGCTGGCAATCGCGCGACGTCTCGAGCCCAGCGAGCTCCGATCGTTGGATGCCATCCACCTGGCGACCGCGCTGAGCATCGGTACCGATCTCGGGGCGCTGTTCAGCTACGACGAGCGGCTCACAGCGGCGGCCACATGCGCGGGGCTGCGCGTGCTGGCTCCCAACTGATCCCGTGGGTGGTATGGCGCATGGTGAAGCCGCCTCGTTAGACCGAAGCGGGGGTCGGCTGGGCCACCGTGCGCGGCAGCAACGTCTCACGCGCGATGACCAGGCGCTGGATCTGCGCGGTGCCCTCGTAGAGCTGGAGGACCTTCGCATCGCGCATCAGCTTCTCGACCGGGTAGTCCTTGATGAAGCCATAACCGCCGTAGACCTGCACGGCATCCGTGGTGACCTCCATCGCGCTGTCGCCGGCGAACCGCTTGGCGTGGGCGGACTCCAGCGTGTTGCGCCGGCCCTGGTCCAGCAGCACGGCCGAGTGCCAGGTGGCCAACCGGGAGAGGTGGATCTTGGTCGCCATGTCGGCGATCATGAACTGGATCGCCTGATGCATGGCGATGGGGACGCCGAACTGGACCCGCTCCTTGGAGTAGCCGATCGCGAACTCCATCGCCGCCCGAGCGACGCCGGTCGCCATCGCGGCCACGCCGGGGCGGGTGCGGTCGAGCGTCATCATGGCGATCTTGAAGCCCTTGTTCTCCTCGCCGACCAGGTGGCCCAGGGGGATCTCGACGTCGTCGAAGGAGACCGTGGCGGTGTTGGAGGCCCGCTGGCCCATCTTGTCCTCCTTCTTGTCGACGACCACGCCCGCGTCGCGCGGCACGACGAAGCAGGAGATGCCGCGGTGGCCGGCCTGATGGTCGGTCTTGGCATAGACCGTGTACCAATCCGCGTAGCTGCCGTTGGTGATGAAGCACTTGGAGCAGTTGATGACCCACTTGTCGCACTTGCGGACGGCGTTGGTCTTCATCCCGGAGACGTCGGAGCCGGCGTCAGGCTCGGTGAGGCAGAACGACGCCAGCAGCGGCGCTTCGTTGAGCCGACCGAGGTACTCGCGCTTGAGCTCCTCGGATCCGGCGAGCGCGACCGGTGCGGTGGCGAGGCCGTTGCAGGACAGCGAGGTGCCGATGCCCGAGCAGCCCCAGGCGATCTCCTCTTCGATCACGCATCCGTCGAGGTAGCTCAGACCGGGACCGCCGTATTCGATCGGCAGGTGGCCGTTCATCAGCCCGAGCTCCCAGGCCTTGTCGATGAGCTCCTGGGGCCAGGTGCCGTCCTGGTCGTACTTCCAGGCCACGGGACGGATCTCCTTCTGGGCAAAGTCGTGCGCAAGCTCGCGCATGCTCTTCTGTTCGTCGGTGAGCGTGAAATCGACCATAGTTCGTCTGAGCTCCTTCGTACCGATTGACCAGTCAGTCAAACGCTGGGGCTGTAGATGATACCCCATGTCCAGGGGCCTCATGCTGTCTTTTGCGAGCGCGGGCCAGCGCTTACGGCCGACCCGTGCGCTCGGTGAAATCGGCAGCGCCAGCTTGCGAGGGGCCGGTGAGATAGGCTGGCCGCGATGGCCGATCCACGCGGATTCGAGCTCGACGAGCTGGTCAACCGACCGGGGACGTACTTCAACCCCCAGACCGAGGTGCTGGTGGTCGTGGACGACTCACCCGAGCTCGACGCCGACCTCCTCAACATGGAGGAATACGAGGGTGCCGACTGGGTCCTGATCTCCGAGGAGACCCCGGTCGAGGAGAACCGCCGCGACGAGCTGCTGGAGGCGTTTCGGATTCGCCACCATCCCGGCTCGATGGCCGACGACGATGAGGAGCCCAGCGACGAGCTGGAGGAGGACGAGCCGGTCGTCAGCGAGTAGAGCGGCGCCGCGCGCGGCGCGCAGCCCGAGCTACTTCCCGTTCAGGAGCGACGCGCAGCGCTGCATCCTGAGCACGTCGGTTCCGGCCGCCTGGATGCACCGGCTGTAGCTCTCGACGCCGGCGGCCGAGCCCGGTCCAGACGCGCTCGGGGCCGCCGGCGAACCGGTGCCACCGGCAGCGCCGGACGAACCGGCCCCACCGGGCAGCAAGCCGCCGCTCAGACCGCCCAGGGCTCCGGTGATCGCGTGCTCGAAGCCTTGCAGCTTGGCGGCGAACTCTCCGAAGGGCCGGAGCGCCTTCGGCGCCACGATGGTCTGAGGCTGGTTCAGCTCTGCGTACTGCATCGTGATCGCGACCGCCGCTGAGCGCAGGCCTCCGAGCAGGCTCGAGACCTGCCCGCTGACCGGCAGCGTCAGGTTGATCATGAGCTTGCGGAGGGTCTTATCACGGGTTCCGGTCCACACGTCCACCCTCGGGTTGATCACCTCGCGGGCGATTCGAGCCTTCGTGTCCGGCGAGATGCTGGGGATTGCCGATGCCCCCGAGACTCCCAGCGACGCGGCCCTCTGGATCACGGTGTTGACGTCGGTCAGCAGCGCCGCGACGTTCACTCCGGCTCGAATGTGGGTGCTATCGGCACCGCCGACCTTCTCGGTGCCCAGCACCGACGGCTTGGTCAGCCATCGGAGCGGGTTGATCCCGAGCCGTCCGAGCGTCCCCTGACCCGATCCGCCCGGCGAGGAGGCGAGCTGCGAGAAGCTCGACTCGAGCTTTTGGAACGTGCGCGCGGGGAGCTGATAGCTGGTCCCCTTGAGCGTGACGTATCCAGTGGTGCCGGTCGAGATGATGCTCACCGATCCCGTCTGTCCGAGGGCCGCGACGCTGACCGCGAAATCCGACTGCGGGAGCTGGCCCTTACCGCGGCTCTGGAACGGACCTCCGAAGGTCAAGGTGAGCGGCCCGGTGAGCACGCTCGAGCCGACGGGATCGACGGTCAGATCGAGGCTCAGGATGCCGCTGTTGACGCTGTGGGACCCGCTGAACGTCTGCTTGAGGAGGTTGGTCGCGTCACCGGAGCCACCGGATCCGCACGCGCTCAGAGCCAGGCAGGCGAGCGCCACGCCCAGCCCCGCCAATCGCCCGCCTGATGAGCTCACGGGCCCGCGAGCCCGTATCCCACGATGCATCCTGAAACTTCCTCCTCACTGCTGGTGCGGATACCGGATCGAATCTACCATTGCCCCCATGCGCGGGCGCCTATTGATAGCGATCATCCTGTGCGCGGGGTCAGTCGGGCTGGGCTTGCTCCCGTCCGGCGCGAGCGCCGCGTCCGTGGTGGTGCTCGGAGCGAGGGGCCACGCGGTGCAGCGCGAGGACCCGTTCGTCACCCTGCCGGCGCTGACTCCGGCTCCGGCGACGGGCACGACATACGGCGCGCGCGCAGGTGGCGCGCGCGCCCCCACCGAGGCCGCCCGAGCCAAGGCCCGCGCCGCCGGCGCGCCAACCGTACGGAGTCAGCTGACGCGGCTCTACCGGACCCACGCGATCACCCGCTCGACCTACCGGCGCTACAGCGCCGACTTCGACTCTGCCCTGGCCAGCGTCCGGCGGCTGGGCGGAACCCGTGGCGCCGAGCTCGAGGCCGTGATCCAGAACCTGCACGACATCGCCGCCGGAGGGCTGCTCACCGTGTCGCGCCTGCCGGCGTTGTTCGAGACGCTGCAGCGCAATCGCCAGTGGTGGAGCACCGGGCCCCTGCTGAGCTCCGGACAGCGGGTCGAGTTCGCCGGCTCCGAGCTGGTGTGGGAGTACTACCCGGGACAGGGAATACAGCTGCAGGAGCTGGGGAGCTTCGGCAAGGCGGACGGGCTCTACACCGCCGGACCCGCCGACTACCCCCGCCTGCGCCGGCTGCTGGCCGAGATCATCCCCCTGGGGGCGGTCCGTGGGGGCGGCCTGACCTGGGAGTACTACTTCAACTTCGACGGCGGCAGCCCCCCGTGGACGAGCGCCATGTCGCAGGGGACCGCACTCGAGGCGCTGACCCGGGCCTACAAGGCATTCCATGACCCCGCGTACCTACGGGTCGCCAGTCGCGCGCTGCCGATCTTCGGCGTCCCACCACCGGTCGGGGTTGGGGTGAGCACGCGGCTGGGAACGCGTTACCTGCAGTACTCGTTCGCGCCGGCTCGGAGCGACGAGATCATCAACGCCTTCCTGCAGACGCTGATCGGCCTGCACGATTTCGCGCACGCCAGCCGAGATCCGCGCGCGGCGCGGCTGTTCGCCCGCGGTGACGCGCAGGCGCGGGCCGAGCTGCCCCAGTACGACACCGGCGCGTGGTCTCTGTATCAGCCGGGGCAGGAGGACACGCTCGACTACCACGTCCTCGTCACAGGATTCCTGCACGAGCTGTGCGGGCGCACCCACGCCAGCGCCTACTGCACCACCGCGCGGCACTTCGACTCCGATCTGAAGACCCCGCCGTCACTCGAGCTGCTCACGCACCGAGCGCGATTGGGCCGGGACAGCTCAGTCGACTTCCGGCTGTCGAAGTACTCCCACGTCGGGATCGTCGTGGTGCGCGGCGGACGCACCGTGTTCCTCACCAGCGCGGACTTCCCCTACGGGTCGGGCTCGTTCGCGATTCCTCCGCTCAGCCGTCGCGGCCGCTACACGATCCGCCTCGCCGCCACCGACCTGGCCGGGAACTTCCACCGGATCGTCGGGAGCCTGAGCGTCTCGTAGCGCTTGCGGCCCGCGCTACATCGGGGTCGCGAGCTCGATCAGCGTGCCGAACGGGTCGCGAAGATAGGCGACCCGCTGCCCGTGCGGCTTGTCCTGCGGCGGGGCGAGCTCGGTGCAGCCGGCGCGCAGCGCGCGGACGTACGCCGAGTCGACGTCCTGTGCGACGAGCGTGACCTCGACGTTCGCCGGCTTGCGGTCCAGGCCGGTGCGCTCCACGCCGCCCTCGAAGTTCTTCTCGCCGAGCGCATAGGACGCGAAGGCCAGCTTTGTCGGGCCGGTGTCGAGTTGCGCGTAGGACCCGTCGGGAGCGGTGAACTCGCCGCGCAGGCCGAACGTCCGCTGGTAGAAGGCGCTCGCGCGGCCGGGATCCTCGACGTAGACGATCACCCAGCCGAGGCGCAGCTCGATCTCAGCCACCGGCCCGCGCCTTGCGTTCACGACTGAACTCCCACCACGGCCGCGCGGGCCCGCCGTCGGCAAAGGACACCGCGGCGACGAACGTGTCGAGCAGGCACGGATCGTGGCGGCGGCCGTCAAGTCCGCACAGCCGCTCGAACAACACGTGGGGATCCCGGCCGCGCAGGTCATCCGGACTCGAGACGCCAAGACGGACCAGCTTGCGCGCCACGGCGGGGCCGACGTTGGGGATCGATGTCAGCTCGACGGTCATTGATGTCGACCATCGCGGCGGCGAGAAGTGCTCATTGCGATGGATGGTGGCAGCGGCTGGAGCGCGCGTCTTGCAAGAAACGGACGTTCAGGCCGCGATCACGATCGAGGGCGCCACACCCGCGAGGGCGTGGCAGTCGTTGGCGAAGTGCGCCTGGTCGGCGTATCCGGCCTCGTAGGCGACGCGGGCGAGGTCACCGCCGGCGCGCGCGGCTCCGAGCGCGCGACCGAGGCGCAGCACCCGCGCGAGCCGCTTGGGCCCGTAGCCGACGGCGCCGCCCACCCGCCGGCGCAACTGGCGCTGGCTCACCCCGAGCTCGTCGGCGAGGTCGGCCACGACGACATCCGGTCCCTCCATCCGCGCGACGGCCGCCTGCACCAGGGGATCGGGACGCTCGGCGCTCCTCGCGCGCGCAAGCAACGCCGCTTCCAACACGGCGACCTGATCTTCACTGGCGTCGAGCGCCGCCGACAACCTGGCGCCCTCGTCCGCCCAGACATCGGCGAGCGGAACGCGCGCATCGCACACGCTCTCGCCCCCGATGCCGAGCAGCGAAGGCGCGCAACCCGGCCGCAGGCGCGCGCCGACGACGCGTGTGCCGGGGGCCAGGCTGACCAGGAACGCGGTCCGGTTGGCGCCGACGAGCTGGGCGCCGGCGCCGGCGATCCACACCACATCGATGCACCCGTCCGGCAGCACCCGAACCGGTGAGACGTCCTGTGCACACCGCTCCCAGATGCAGGCCACCCAGGGCATCAGCGTCGCCACGGGCGGGTGCTCGAGATAGCTCACCACCACGAGGCTACCCTTCGCACACCAGACACGGGCACTGTCGCGGAGTCACCGTTGCCGCGCAACCGGTGCATGCGTTTCGGGCCACGCCCATAGACTCGAACCGTCATGCTCCCCCGCACGATCCTCTACACCGGCAAGGGTGGTGTGGGCAAGACGTCGGTGGCGGCGTGCACCGCACGCGCCTGCGCCGCGTCGGGCTCTCGGACCCTGGTGATCTCGACCGACCCGGCACACAGCCTGTCCGACTCGCTCGGAGTGGAGCTCGGGCCCGAGCCGGTTCAGGTCGGACAGCGGTTCTGGGGACAGGAGGTCCAGGCGCAGGCGGAGATGGAACGACATTGGTCCGGGGTTCAGAAGTGGCTCGGCGATCTGTTCGTCGAGCGAGGCGTCGACCGGATCTCCGCCCAGGAGCTGACGGTGCCCCCTGGGATGGACGAGCTCTTCTCCCTGCTGCGCCTGCAGGCGCAGCAGGGCAGCGGCGATTGGGACGTGATCGTGGTCGACTGCGCCCCGACCGGCGAGACGCTGCGGCTGCTCTCGTTTCCCGATGTCGCCCGCTGGTGGATCAAGAAGGTCTTCCCGATGGAGCGCCAGATCCTCGCCGCCGCCGGACCGATCGCGCGCTCGCTGCTCGACATCCCGCTGCCGACGCCCGCCGTGTTCACCGACGTCCAGCGCCTGTCGGAGAACCTGATCGCGATGAACGAGATCCTCCGCGACCGCGAGCACTGCACGATCCGCCTGGTGATGAACCCGGACAAGATGGTGATCGGCGAGGCGATGCGCACCTTCACCTACCTGAACCTGTACGGATTCCTGACCGATGCGGTCATCGTCAATCGCGTCTTTCCGTTGGAGGTGGGCGATTACTTCACCACCTGGCGTCGAGTGCAGGAGGAGCAGCTCGAGCTCGTGGGTTCTGCGTTCGCGCCCGTGCCGGTGCTCCGGGCGCCATTCTTCGACCAGGAGGTGATCGGCGAGGAGATGCTCGACCGGCTCGCGGACGCGTTGTTCGCCTCCGAGGGCCACGATCCCGGAGCGATCCTCCATGACGCGGTGACGCAGGAGCTGCTGATGACCGCGGACGGAGCCAAGCTTCGGCTGGCGCTGCCGTTCGTCCGCAAGGGCGACATCTCCCTGAAGAAGGTCGGCCTCGAGCTGATCGTCGGCGTGGACGGACAGCGACGCACCATAGCCCTCCCCCCCGCCCTGGTCACGTTCGCGCCGGCCGGCGCCACCTTCGTGGACGGCGCGCTCGAGGTGACGTTCACCGCCGCGACAGCCTAGGCTCGTTTTCGATGCAGCGCCACGACCCGCAGCAGCGAGCGCCCAGCGACCCGGATGCGATGCCTTCCGACCCGGAGGCGGTGCCTGGTGCCGCGGAGCCCACGTCGCGCGACGCGCTGCGGGGGCTCGAGGAGCGGCTGGATCGAGCCTCCGCCGCGGCGCAGCGCCTGGTCCGCGAGGCGGCCCACCAGGCCGCCTCGCCGGGGGCGCATCCGCAGAACAGCCCGCCGTCAGGCCCCGCCTCCAGCGAGCCGCCGTCAGACCGAGCCTCCAGCGAGCCGCCACCAGACCGAGCCTCCAGCGAGCCGCCACCATCGGGTACCGGCCGGCCCCCGCCGGCCGGCTGGCAGACGCCTCCGGCCCACGGTCGACCCGCTGGGCGGTCCGGGGTGGGCGAGATCCAGCTGCTGCTCGGGGCCGTCAAGTCCCTGCGTGAACTGATCCCGCCCGATCTCCAGCGCCGGCTGGCGCAGGCCCTGCGCGAACTGCTGCTCGCGATCCAGGCCCTGATCGACTGGTACCTCGAGCGGCTCGAACAGCACCCCGCGGAGCCGGCCGAGGTGCAGGACATCCCGATCCTGTAGCTCTCGCCCGCCCCGAACATCCGTGGCTGGGCGATCCGAATGGGCGCCTACAATCGACGGCGTGGCGCGCACCTGGATCCTCACCGGGTCGCCCGAGAACCACGCGGCGACCGCAGCCCACGACTTCACCGTCATCGGCCTGAAGGAGCGCAATCGGCGCCGCGCGCTGGAGATCGCGTGTGGTGATCGGATCGTCCTGTACGCGACGCGTCTGATGGCGTTCGCCGGCAGCATCCGGATCGAGGGAGAGTGCTACGAGGACCGCGCCAAGGTCTGGCCGGGCAAGCCCGGCAAGGCCGATCCCTACCCATGGCGGTTTCCGACCGCCGCGGAGGTCGTGCTCGACGAGTCGGACTGGGTCCCAGCGCAGTCCCTGGTCGACCAGCTCGAGCACATCGGCAAGTGGCCGCGCGAGCACTGGAAGCTCGCCTTCCAGGGCCAGATCCGACCCGTCTCCGACCACGATGCCGACTTGCTGGTGCAGGTGATGAGCGCGGTGCTCCACCGTGGCCCACGGGTATGACCGGCGGCGGCGCCCCCGCCCACAGGGCTGGCTCGGGTAGGCAGCGGATCGGACGGGCGTGGCGCGTTCTGCCGGCGGAGCGCAGACTGGCGACGTTCGCGGCCATCGGGCTGTTCGTGACCCTGTTTCTGCCCTGGTATCAGGAGACGGTGATAGTTCCGGGCGGCGGGAAGCCCACCGCGGTCAGCGCAACGGTCACCGGCTGGGGAGCGTTCTCGTTCGTGGAAGCCGCGGTGCTGCTGGTCGCGCTCAGCGTGCTGACGCTGCTCTTCCAGCGCGCCGAGGGCCACGCCTTTCACCTTCCGGGCGGCGACGGGGGGGCGATCACGGCCGCTGGATCGTGGACCTGCCTGCTGGTCCTGTGGCGGATCTTCGACAAGCAGAGCACAGTGGTCCGCGGCCCGGGTGCGACCATCTCCGGCATCGAGTGGGGCATCCTCGTCGCCTTGGCGGTAGCCGGTTCGCTCGCCTACGCCGGGACGCGAATCAGGGCCGCCCACCAACCCGAGCCACCCCTCCCCGGCGAGCGACCGCGCCGCCGCCAGTCACCCCCGCCCGGACGACCGCCGGCCGGCGAGCCGGCGGCAGGCGGAACGGTGATTCTCGGTGAGCCCGCCGGAGGCGAACCATCGTTCGCCGCCGAGGAGCTCCAGTGGCCTGAAGGTTCGGGACCTGGTCGCGCGGACGGACGTCGCCCCCGCCCGCCACGACCCGTGTTCGCCGACGAATTGCCGACCATCTGGACACCCAGCGCCTCCGGAGACGAGCGTCGCGGGGCCGACCGCGCGCCTGACCGAGCGCCCGATCGCCCCGCGGACCCCGAGGTCGACCCCTCCCAGGCCGTGACCCGCGTACGGCGACCTCTGGCGCCGGAGGAACCGCTGAGCTCTCCGTTCGACCGAGACGACGTCCGAGACGGGCGCATCTCCGGGGGTTAGAGCACACACGTCCGCCATGTCATTGAGGGTTGTGCTCTGAGCCCCGCTGGGCGGGGGTCAGAGCACACACGTCGCCCGCAGCCTGGGGGTTTGTTCCTGAAACCCCCGCCATCAGCGCGCCGACCCACCCGGGGTCCCGCGCACCACGATTGACCCTCTGCTCACGCGGGCATGATCGGATCCGTGCGGATCGCCGTGCGCAAGGAGACAGCCGAGGACGAGCGCCGGGTGGCGCTCGTGCCGGACACGGTTCAGAAACTCGTCGACGATGAGCACGAGGTCGTGATCGAGTCCGGGGCCGGCGGGGACTTCTATCCCGACGAGGCCTACACCAAGGCCGGAGCCCGGATCGCCGAGAAGGATGCCCTCGCCGACGCTGACGTCGTACTCCAGGTCCAGGCGCCGGCCGAAGACGAGCTCGAGGGACTGCCCGAGAACGCCCTGCTGATCTGCTTTCTCGACCCCTCGGCCCAGGAGGACACCCTGAAGCGCCTGGCGCAGCGGCGCATCACCGTCTTCTCGATGGCCGTCATCCCCCGCACCGGTGCGGCCCAGGCGATGGACGCGATCTCCTCGATGAGCTCGGTGGCCGGCTACCAGGCCGTGCTGATGGCCGCGCAGGCGGCGGGCCGCTACCTGCCGATGATGACCACGGCCGCCGGCACGACGAAGGCGGCCAAGGTGCTGGTGCTCGGAGTCGGGGTGGCCGGGCTGCAGGCGATCGCCACCGCACGGCGCCTCGGCGCCGAGGTGGAGGCGTTCGACATCCGCCCCGAGGTGGCCGATCAGGTTCGCTCCCTCGGCGCGACCTTCATCGAAGCCCGAGACGAGGACGACGCCGATGACCCAGCGGGCGAGAGCGAGCCCGCGGGTCCCCAGATCGGCCGCACCGAGGCGTTCGTCAAGGCACTGCTCGGTCTGCCCCCGGAGCTCGGGCACCGGAGCCGGGGCAAGCGATCCCAGGCCGGCGGGGGCGCGGGCGGCTCGGGCGGCGAGGACAGCTCCGACGAGGAGAAGACCCAAGACCAGGCCCGGGGCGGCTACGCCTCCGAGCAGGCCGAGGAGAAGCAGCGCCGCGACCAGGAGCTCATGACCGAGCGCCTGGGCGAGATGGACGTCGTGCTCACCACGGCCCTCATCCCCGGTAAGCCTGCCCCGACCCTGGTCACCACCGACATGGTGGAGCGGATGAAGCCCGGAGCGGTGCTGTTCGACCTCGCCGTGGAAGCGGGGGGCAACTGCGAGCTGTCCGAGCCGGGTGAGGTCGTCACGCACGGCCACGTGCGGATCCATGGACCCCTCAACCTCCCCTCGACGATGCCGATGCACGCGAGCCACCTCCTCTCACGCAACATGGCCGCCGTCCTCTCCCACCTGATCGGAGAGGACGGTGAGCTCCAGCTCGACTTCGACGACGAGATCACCGCCGGCGCGGTGCTCGCCCACGACGGGGAGGTACGCGACCGATGAGTGGTCAATCACTTCTGGGCAACCTCGCGGTGCTGGGCCTCGCGGTGGCGATCGGCTTCGAGCTGATCTCCCGCGTGCCGAGCCTGCTCCACACGCCGCTGATGTCGGCCACCAACGCGATTCACGGTGTCGTCCTCGTCGGCGCGATGATCGCCGTCGGGGTCAGCGGCGACACGCTGACCACGGTGCTGGGCACGATCGCGGTGGCCTTCGGGACCGCCAACGTGGTCGGCGGATTCGTGGTCACCAACCGCCAGCTCGGCATGTTCCGCCGCTCGGAGAGCGCCAAGCGGAAGCCCGGGGCCGGCAAGCCGAGCTGATCGTGGCACCCGCGATCACCGTCGCCTACATCGTGGCCGCGCTGCTGTTCGTAGTGGGCATCCGCCGGCTGCGCTCGCCCGAGACGGCACGGATCGGAAACGTCACCTCGGCCATCGGGATGCTGATCGCCGTCGTGGCGACGCTGTTCAACGCTCAGATCTCCGACTACCTGTGGATCGTCGTAGGGATCTTCGCCGGCACGGTGGCGGGCTACATCAGCGCCGAGCGGGTGGCCATGACCGCCATGCCCCAGATGGTCGCGGCGTTCAACGGGCTCGGTGGGGGCGCGGCGGCGCTGATCGCGCTGAGCGAGTTCCATCGCGTCCACGACGTCACGCACGGCCCCAGGCTGTTCGTGTTCACCCTCGCGGTCCTGTTCTCGGCGCTGGTCGGGTCGGTCTCCTTCGCCGGCTCGGCGGTCGCGTTCGCCAAGCTCCAGGACCTCTGGCCGCGGGGCCTGGCGGGCTTCCGCGGTCAGGCGGCGTTCAACCTGATGGTGGTCGCCGCCGCGGTCGTGCTCGGGATCCTCGTGCTCGCGGGCAGTGTCGGGACCGTCGCCGTGGCGCTCGTGCTCGGACTCGGCGCGGTGCTCGGGATCTTCTTCGTGATGCCGATCGGCGGCGCCGACATGCCGATCGTGATCTCGCTGCTGAACGCCTTCACGGGGCTGGCGGCGGCGGCCTCGGGCTTCGCGCTCTCCAACTACGTGCTGATCATCGCCGGTGCGCTGGTGGGGGCCTCGGGAACGATCCTGACCCAGCTGATGAGCTCCTCGCTGGGACGCTCGCTGCCGAAGATCCTGTTCGGAGCCATCGCCGGGGCCCCCAAGCGCGCGGAGCAGACGCAGGAGGGTGAGGAGCGCCCGGTTCACACCGCGAGCGCGCAGGATGTCGCGAGCGTCCTCACCACCGACGCCGAATCGATCATCTTCGTGCCCGGCTACGGCCTGGCCGTGGCGCAGGCCCAGAAGTCGCTGGCGAGCCTGATGGCGGCGCTCGAGTCCCAGGGCAAGCAGGTCCGCTTCGCGATCCATCCGGTCGCGGGCCGGATGCCCGGGCATATGAACGTCCTGATGGCCGAGGCCGACGTTCCCTACGACAAGCTGGTCGACCTCGAGGACATCAACGACGACTTCGCCGACACCGATCTCGTGCTCGTCGTCGGGGCCAACGACGTCGTCAACCCACAGGCCAAGGAGGAGGGCGACACGCCGATCTCGGGGATGCCGGTCCTCGACGTGGGCTCGGCGCGGCGCGTGGTGTTCATCAAGCGCTCGCTCTCCCCCGGGTTCGCGGGGATCGATAACCCGCTGTTCTACGACCAGGACAAGACGATGATGCTGTTCTCCGACGCGCGCGAGGGACTCGAGGAGGTCCTCGCCGAGGTGAAGAAGGGCTGAGGCTCGCCACCTGCCGGCTCGGCTGCTCACCGCCCGTCGGCCCGGCTGCTCGCCGCCCGTCGGCCCGGCTGCTCACCGCCCGTCGGCCCGGCGGCTCATCTCCCCGTCGGCTGGAGCACGAACGAGAAGTACGCGCTGGCCAGCCCGATGACCAGAATCGCCGTGAGGATCAGCGTCCGCGAGCCGATCATGTGGCCGCAGACCCCGACCAGCAGTCCGACCACCAGCACCCCGAGAAACAGGTGCAGATGGGCCTGCTGCGCGGCCAGAACGAGGAACGCCACCTCACGAACCCTATATTTGAGACATGCCGGAGTCCCCCACATCTGCCGCCGAGGTCACCCGAGGTCTCAGGAGGGTGGGCTACCTTCCCGGCGAATCGACGGCGCTGGTGTCCTATCTGGCCACCAAGCTGGGCAAGCCGGTGCTGGTCGAAGGCCCCGCCGGGGTGGGCAAGACCGAGCTCGCCAAGGCGCTGGCCCGCTACCTCGAGCGCCCGCTCGTGAGGCTCCAGTGCTACGAGGGCCTGGACGAGGCCAAGGCGCTCTACGAGTGGAACTACCGCAAGCAGCTGCTGCGGATCCAGGCCGGCGCCACGGGCGAAGTCGGCGGCCCCCAGGGCGCCGGCTGGCAGGAGGTGCAGGAGGATATCTTCGGGGAGGAGTTCCTGCTCGCGCGCCCGCTGATGACGGCGATCTCATCCCCCGAGCCCGTCGTGCTGCTGATCGACGAGATCGACAAGACCGACCAGGAGTTCGAGGCCATGCTGCTCGAGCTGCTGAGCGATTTCCAGATCTCGATCCCCGAGCTGGGCCGGATCGAGGCCCGGACCCATCCGGTCGTGCTGCTGACCTCCAACAACAGTCGCGAGCTGACCGAGGCGCTGAAGCGGCGCTGCCTCTACCTGTGGCTCGATTACCCCGGCCTCGAGCACGAGCTGGAGATCGTTCGCCTGCACGCTCCCGAGCTTGACCACGCCGTGGGCCGGAAGCTGGTCGAGATCATCCACCAGGTCCGCGAGCTCGACCTCAAGAAGCCCCCGAGCATCGCCGAGTCGATCGACTGGGCGCGGGCGCTGATCCTGCTCGGGTCCGATGACATCGACGGCGACACGTTCAGGCAGACGATGAGCGTGATCGTCAAGCACCGCACCGACCTCGACACGGTCGCCGCCCGGGTCGGCGTCGCACTCGACCCGGTCGGCGCCGATGCCCTCCCCGCCCCCTAGGCGGCCACCGATGCCATCCCCGCCCCCGGAGCGGCCATCGACGCAACGTGCGAGCCCAGCGCGGCTCTACCAGGGCGTCCCCGAATCGGGGCCGGCGGGGTTCGCCGGCCAGCTGGTCGCGTTCGCGCAGGAGCTACGAGAGGAGCGCGTCGCGGTCGGGACCTCCGAGATGCTCGACGCCTTCGCGGCTCTCGAACAGGTCTCCTGGACCGGCGAGACCGACTTCAAGGCCGCGCTGTCGGCGACCCTGGCCAAGTCACCCGAGGACCGGCGGGTATTCGAGCTGGTGTTCGAGCGCTTCTTCTTCCGCGCGGCCGAGGCGGCGGCTTCGCGTCACCGGATCGGTGAAGGCGCGCGAGGGCAGGCAGCCCACGAGATCGACCTCGACGAGCTGCGCCGGCAGATCGCCGCCGCGCTCAGAGACGGCTCCGGGGTGGCGATGGGCGATCTCGCCCGCCTGGCCATCGCCGCCTTCGGGCGCGGTGAGGGCTCAGGCGTGCTCGGGGTCGACGTGCAGCGCATCCGTCGGGAGCTCGGCCTGCGGGCCCAGCGCCAGCCCGAGCTCCCAGAGACCGATCCGCACCACAACGGGGTGCCAGCGGAACAAATGAGCCGGTTTTAGCGGGAGATTCGCCG
>JBPCPO010000055.1:0-12659 GCA_050999075.1 Solirubrobacteraceae bacterium | reverse complement strand
ACCAGGTCGGCAATCGCGCGCTCTGCGACCGCCTGCCCGTCGAGGTCCGGCCTCTCGCCGCGTTCTGCACCCTTCTGGCACCGTTCATGCCCATGCTCTGCCAGGGCGAGGAACACGGCGAGCTCGCCCCCTTCCAGTTCTTCTCGGACCACATCGACGAGGAGATCGCCGTCGCGACGCGCGACGGGCGCCGGCGCGAGTTCTCGGCGTTCGCGGAGTTCGCCGGCGAGGAGGTGCCCGACCCGCAGGACGAGGCGACCTTCGAGGCCTCGACCCTCACGCGCGAGGGCGAGCCCGGCGGCCTGCGCGAGCTCTACGCCGCGCTGCTGCGGGCACGCGCCGAGCTGCCGGCCGGCGAGGCCGGCCCGATCGACTTCGACGAGCACGCCGGCTGGCTGCGCGCCGGCCGCGGCGCATTCACCCTGCTCGCCAACTTCTCCCAGCGCGACGTGCACGTTCCCACCGAGCACACGGTCGAGACGGTGCTGGCCACGCACCACGCCACGCTCGAGCCGGGCTTCGTCGTCCTCCCGCCCCTCTCCGGAGTCCTCCTGAGATGACCGACATCTGGCCCGGCCGGCCCTTCCCGCTCGGCGCGACGTGGGATGGGGGCGGCACCAACTTCTCGCTGTTCTCCGAGCACGCCGAGCGCGTCGAGCTGTGCCTGTTCGGCGACGGCGACGACGAGGAGACGCGGGTGGAGCTGTGCGAGCGCACCGCCCACCACTGGCACGGCTACCTGCCGGGCGTCGGGCCCGGCCGGCGCTACGGCTACCGCGTGCACGGGCCCTACGCCCCGCTCGAGGGGCACCGCTTCAACCCGCACAAGCTGCTGATCGACCCCTATGCGAAGTCGATCGAGGGCAAGGTGCGCTGGAACCGGGCGAACGTGCTCCCGTACGTGCCGACCGAGGGCGCCGGCGACGACGCCGACCTCGAGCTGGACGACGAGGACTCCGCGATCGCCATCCCCAAGTCCGTGGTGGTGGACCCCCACTTCGACTGGGAGGGCGACCGGCGCCCGGACATCCCGCTGCACGAGATGATCATCTACGAGGCTCACGTGAAGGGCTTCACGAAGCTGCACCCGGAGGTCCGCGATGACCTGCGCGGCACCTACGCCGGCCTCGCCTCGCCCGCGGCGCTGAAGTACCTGCAGGACCTGGGGGTGACCGCCGTCGAGCTGCTGCCCGTGCACCACATCGCCGACGAGTCGTTCCTGGCCGAGCGGGGCCTTCGCAACTACTGGGGCTACAGCACGATCGGCTACCTGGCCCCCCACTCCGAGTACGCCGCCACCGGGCGCCGCGGTGAGCAGGTGCGGGAGTTCAAGGGAATGGTGAAGGCGCTTCACCTGGCCGGCATCGAGGTCATCCTCGACGTGGTCTACAACCACACGGCGGAGGGCAACCATCTCGGACCGATGCTTTCGTTCAAGGGTGTGGACAACAGCGCCTACTACCGCCTGAGGCCCGAGGACCCGCGCTTCTACATGGACTTCACCGGCACCGGCAACTCGCTGAATCCCGTCCACCCGAGCGTGCTGCGGCTGATCATGGACTCGCTGCGCTACTGGGTGATCGAATGTCACGTGGACGGCTTCCGCTTCGACCTCGCGTCAGCGCTCGCGCGCGAGCTGTACGAGGTGGACCGGCTGTCGGCGTTCTTCGACGTGATCCATCAGGACCCGGTGCTCTCGCAGGTGAAGCTGATCGCCGAGCCATGGGATGTCGGACCCGGGGGCTACCAGGTCGGCAACTTCCCCGTCCTGTGGTCGGAGTGGAACGGTATGTACCGGGACACCGTTCGGGACTTCTGGCGCGGGCACGCAAGCGTCGGCGACTTCGCGATGCGGCTCGGGGGCTCCTCGGACCTCTACCAGGGGGACGGTCGATCCCCGATCGCGTCGATCAACTTCATCACCGCCCACGACGGCTTCACGCTCGCCGACCTCGTCGCCTACGAGCACAAGCACAACGAAGCGAACCTCGAGGACAATCAGGACGGAACCGACGACAACCGATCGTGGAACTGTGGCGTCGAGGGCGAGACCGACGACCCCGAGATCGCCGCGCTGCGCGCTCGCCAGCACCGCAACTTCCTGGCCACGCTGTTCGTCTCGCAGGGGACCCCGATGCTGCTCGGGGGCGACGAGCTGGGACGCTCGCAGGGGGGTAACAACAACACCTGGTGTCAGGACAACGAGCTCTCCTGGTACGCCTGGAACGACGACCCGGACGCGGAGGAGCTGCGCGAGTTCACCGCCCGCCTGATCCGGCTGCGGGCACAGCATCCGGTGCTTCGCCACGATCGGTTCCTGGAGGGACGGGAGGCCAAGGGCTCGGGGCTGCCGGACGTCTACTGGTTCCGCGCCGACGGGCGCAAGATGACGCGGCGCGACTGGGAGGGGGGCGAGGCGGTGCTCGGGATGTTCCTGAACGGCATGGAGATCCTCACGCCCGGACCGCACGGACAGGACGTTCGCGACGATTCGTTCCTGCTCCTGTTCAACGCCCACGCCGAGGATCGGGTGTTCATGCTCCCGCGCCGGCGCTTCGGCGCCAGCTGGATGTTCGAGCTCTCCACCACCGACCCGGGCGCAGAATCGGGTAGCGCCCGGTACGGGGCCAGGACCGAGATCGCGCTCATCTCGCACTCGATGGTGATACTGAGACGGGACACGTGAGCGACCGCGAGGCGCGGGCGAGGAGCTCATCCCGGCCACGGACAAGCCCGGCGCCCCTGCGCGCCACCTACCGCCTCCAGCTGAGCACCGACTTCGGCTTCGCGGCGGCCCGATCGCTGATCCCCTACCTGCGCGACCTCGGCGTCTCGCACCTCTACCTGTCCCCCTCGCTGCAGGCGCGACCGGGCTCGGGGCACGGATATGACGTGATTGACCCCGGGCGCCTGTCGGACGCCCTCGGGGGCGAGGCGGAGTTCCGCGCGATGGTCGGCGCCGCCCGCGGGGCCGGAATGGGCGTGGTGCTCGACGTGGTGCCCAACCACATGGCGGCCGACGACGCCAACCGCTACTGGGCCGACCCGGCGCGGCGCAGCACCTTCTTCGACGTCGATCCCGAGACCGGGCGCCACCGCCGGTTCTTCGACATCGACGACCTCGCGGGAGTGCGCCAGGAGGATCGGGACGTGTTCGAGGCGACCCAGGCCAAGATCCTCGAGCTCGTGCGCGAGGGATTGGTGGACGGCCTGCGCGTGGACCATCCCGACGGCCTGGCCGACCCTGCGGGCTACCTGCGGCGGTTGCAGGAGGGCGGCGCAGGGTGTGTCTGGGTGGAGAAGATCCTCGCCGCCGACGAGCCGCTGCGCGATTGGCCGGTCGCCGGCACGGTCGGCTACGAGTTCCTGGGCGAGGTCTCCGCGCTGTTCGTCGATCCGGCCGGTGAGACGGGCCTGACCGCGCTGTGGGAGGAGGTCACGGGCGAGCGGCGCAGCTTCGACGAGATCGCGCTGCAGTCAAAGCTTCAGCAGGTGCAGAGCACCTTCCAGCCCGAGCTCGAGCGTCTGGCCCGGGAGCTCGGTCCCCAAGAGCCCGGTGGCCCGGACGCCGTTGACGGCGCGTGGCCCGGGGGGCTCGATGTCCTGGCCCTGGCCCTCGCCTCGATGGGCGTGTACCGCACCTACGTGGATCCGCACAGCGGATTGGTCACCGACGCGGACCGGCGCGCGATCGGCGCGGCGCAGATGCCGCAGCATCTGCGCGAGATGCTGGTGCTGGAGCGAGCCGCCCCGAGGTCCTTCGTGACCCGCTTTCAGCAGACGACACCGGCGGTGGTGGCCAAGGGGGTCGAGGACACCGCGTTCTACCGCTACGCGCGGCTGTTGTGCGCCAACGACGTCGGCGGTGATCCGGCGCGGTTCGGGCTCGACGTGGCCGCCTTTCACGCCGCCCAGGCGCAGCGCGCACGACGCTTTCCGCTGAACCTCCTGACCACCGAGACCCATGACGCCAAGCGCTCGGGCGACGTGCGGGCGCGGATCGGGGCCCTGGCGTCGATGCCCGAGGAGTGGGCCGTGCACGTCCGGCGCTGGGTCGAGCTCACCGAGCCGTTGCGCACCGACGGGGCTCCGGATGACCTCGAACGCTACTTCCTGTTTCAGACCCTGGCCGGAGCGTGGCCGATCACGCTCGAGCGGATCCAGTCCTACATGGAGAAGGCGCTGCGCGAAGCCAAGCGCAACACGAGCTGGGTGGAGCAGAACTCCGACTGGGAGGCGGCCGTGAAGCGCTTCCTGGCCGCGCTGCTGCGCGACGAGCCCTTCCTGGCCGACTTCGAGCCGTTCGTGGCGCGGTTGGCAGCGCTCGGCGACCGCGCCGCGCTGGGCCAGGTGGTCCTCAAGCTGACCGTGCCGGGAATCCCCGACATCTACCAGGGTGACGAGCTCCCCTACCGGGCGCTCGTGGACCCCGACAACCGTCGCCCGGTCGACTGGCGCTGGCACCAGGCGATGCTCTCGCGGCTGATGGGAGGGTCGCCCCCCGACGCCGCGACCTGGAAGCTGTGGACCTACTCGCGGCTGCTCGGCCTGCGGGCTCGCCGTCCCGAGCCGTTCCTGGGCAGCTACGAGCCCCTGCAAGCCGGCGAGGGCACGTGCGCGTTCGTGCGCGGCGGAGAAGTCCTCGTCGTGCTCGCCGTGCGCGACGGTTCCCCACCTGGAGTCCTGGAGGCACCGCGGGGGCGGTGGATCGATGTCCTGCGCGGCGGCGAGCGCTCGTTTGCACCGCACCAGCCGGTCAGGGGAGTGCTCGGCGAGCACAGTGCAGCGGTGTTCGAGCGCGTCGGCGGCGGTAGCGATAGCAGACCTCAAGGATTTGCAGTTGCGCCCTGCCGACCCCGCAGACGCTGAGGCGATCGGCGCGCTTCACGCCGTCAGCGGGCGCCGACCCTACCGCGGCGCGTATTCCGACGTCTTCCTTGACGGCGATGTGATCTCCGATCCCGTCGTCGTTTGGGCCGACGGGCTGCGGGAGCCCGAGCCGCTCGGATCGAGCGCCTATCTCGCCGCCAGGTGGAGTTGCGAGCCGGCTCAACGGCTCGCAGTCAAGCTGCGACACGCGAGGAGCTCGAGCACTCCAACCGCGGTGTTAGCTTCGGTGATCGGTGGCTAGCGATGGCCGTAGACGTCCCTCCTATGGGCAGCATCGAGCACGAACACGACGCGTTGCTCCTCATCGATTCGATAGACGACACGGTAGGTGCCTCGCCGGGCCCCATAACAGCCGTCAAGTGGGCCAAACAGCGGTTTGCCGACTCTTCGGGGGCTTTCGGCGAGCGGTCCAGCACAGAACTCAAGGACCGCCGCCGCGACCGCTTCGGGAAGTCGCTCACCGACCGAACGACGGGCGGGGCCGAGCAGCTCGACCCGATACGGATCGCTCACCCGGCCGCTGGCCGGCGCAGCTCCTCCCGAAGCTCGTCTGGTGTGACGCCCCGCTCGCCATGCTCGATTTCGCCGAGCGCTTCGGTGATGGCTGCCACCGATGCGCTGTCAGCGATGATCTCCAGAGTACTCTCAAGCCCCTCGAGGTCGTCCACCGAGAGCAGCACGGCTTCAGGCGTGCCGTTGCGGGTCAACGTAAAGCGTTCATGCTGAGCGTGGGCGAGACGGGCCAGCTCGTTCAGCCGCGCCTTCGCCTCGCTGACGGAAAGAGTCGACATAGACCGAATAGTAGTCCTCACACATCGATCGACTTGTTCCTCTGTTGTCTTTCGTGAGCGCTTGCTCGAGCGGGGTGCGGATTGCGGGGGTGATAGCCGCCCCGTTGAGCCTGGCGTGGAGTTGCGATGCGGCTCGGTCGATGGCGACGTGAGCGTCGGCTCGTCGGTCTGCGATCACTTTCGTGCGTAGGTCGCCGTTGGGAGCGATCACCCAGGACCCGATGATCTCGCCGTTCCACCATAGAGTGGGGCCGATGTTGCCGGCGCGGTCGAACACGTGGCCTGGCTCGATGCTCAAAAACCAGTCGCGGTTCTTCCATCCCATGGGGGTGGGGTCAAGCGCCGGCAGCAGCGTCGCTGTCGGGTCGTTCGCCGCCTGATCGGCGTACTCGCCCGCGGAGCTCGCGAGGTCGATTCCGACGTGGCCCTGCAGGTCGACCTCCTCGATCGCCAGGCGCTCGAGAGCGCGGCGGGTCGTCGTCTTGTTCCAACCGGTCCACCACTGCAGGTCCTCTATCGTCGCGGGGCCAAAGCGGGCCAGCCACCGGTGGGCGAGGTCGTGTTGCGCGTCTGCCGTGTCGATTGATGGCAGGCCCTGCGGCCACCATCGTGAGATCGGCTCCCAGCGATGATGACGGCTGGTCCAGGGTCCGGTCGGGGTACCGCGGACGAGCCGGCCGTCTGCGCTCATCAGGGTCAGCAGCGACGTGGTGACGTTCTGCGGACGGTCAGACGGTGCTCTGGGCAGGATGCGCGTCCGCAACGCTGGCTCGTCATCGGCCAGCTGCGCACCGGTGGCCGTACCGCGCCGCGCGAGTGCTCGCTCGACGCGATCCTCCAGGCCGACCAGCCACTGACCGACGTCCCCGTCGATGACAGGCTCGCTGCCGTTGCGCTGCAGCCGACTGATCAGGCGTCGACGGAGCGTCGTGGCCAGGGGCGTGCTGACCGCGGCTTGCACGGCTGGGATGTCCTCGCGCGCGAAGACGAACAGGGTGCGACGCATCGCCATCCACCGCACCAGGCTTCGCCGCTCATACAGCGCGTCGGCCACATCGGCCAGCGTGCACGTCGCGCTGCGCGCGAGCACGGACAAGTAGACCGACGCCGGATCGCTGGCGTGCAATGCGAGCAGCGCTCGGGTCACCGCCTCCGGGTCGTTGGCACCGCCCGCGAGATGGTGGCGATGCACCATCATGCGTCGTCGCTGCTGGACTGTGATCGTTCGCACTGCGCACCCCCTGGGTCGGCCGCGCCAGCGACGAAACGATGTCTATAGCGAGACTTGTGAATATCGAGGGTGCCCGTTTGAGGAACGACTTCCGGCTGTCAGCCCGCTTCGAGTGCGCGCAGAGCGGCTGTGCTTCGACGGGACCAAGATCGGGGCGGCGCTCAGCACGGCCAGGCGGCCACCCGCCCTCGACGGCGCGATCGGGCGCCCCCGATGACGAGCCACGATGTGTGTGCCGGGCTAGTAGCCCTGTGGTGGGAGCGGAGCCGTGGTCTTCGTGGTCGTGGTCTTGGGATGAGAAGGCGGCTTGGGCGGCGGCGCGTGTGTGGTAGTCGGCGGTGCCGGCGTGGGTGCGGGTGCGGGTGCGGCAGGTGCACGCGGGACGATTGCCGGCGCCTGCGTGGTCGCGACGGCCGGTGGGCTGACCGGGGGGGGTGCTGGAGTGCTGGGTACAGTCGGTGCGCTGGTGTGGCCGGCCGGTGGTGCGCGCTTCTTGCGCTTGTGGTGGACCGTCGGCGGCTTGGTTGTGACGGCCAGCGGCGCGTAGGTGGTGCCCGTGTGCGAGGCGCTTGTACCACCGCAACCTGCCGCGGCCACGGCCGCCGCCAGGGCGCTCAGAAGGGCTCGTCTCATGGACCTGACTCCTTGTCGCTTCGAAGATGTGCTCGCAGACTAACGATCCCGAAGGGACCTGGACTCGTTCCTGCATCGACCTGCGCCTCGCCTACCCGTGAGCGCCGTGACGGCCGCGGCCGGTTCTTGGGAGGATCCTGTCCGATGCGAAGCTCGGATCAGCCGACCCACCAGCGAGGTTCGGGCTCGGCGTGGCTGCTGGCCGTCTGCTGCGTGGCCCAGTTCATGGTCATCCTCGACCTGAGCATCGTCAACGTCGCGCTGCCCTCGATCCAATCGAGTCTCGGCTTCACGGCGCCCGACCTGCAGTGGGTCGTCGACGCCTACGCGATCACCTTTGCGGGCTTCTTGATGCTCGGCGGCCGGGCGGCGGATCACTTCGGACAGCGCCGCACGTTCGTCACCGCGCTGCTCCTGTTCGGGCTCGCCTCACTGGCCGGCGGAATCGCCCCCGACCGCGGAATGCTCATCGGCGCTCGCGCGGCGCAGGGCTTCGCCGGCGCGCTGATGGCGGCGGCCTCGCTGGCGATCATCACTTCGTCGTATCCGTCGGGCGCCAAGCTCAATCGCGCCGTCGGCATATGGGCCGCCATGAACGGGGCCGGTGGCGCTGCCGGCACTCTGTTCGGGGGGATCATCACTCAGGCGATCAACTGGCGCTGGGTGCTGCTGATCAACCCCCCGATCGCGATCGCCGCCGCCCTGGGGGCATACGCGGTGGTGAGCGATCGTCGCCGCCGGGAGGGTCTGAGCTTCGATCTCAGCGGCGCGCTGACGTTGACGGTCGGACTGATGGCGCTCGTGTATGGAGTCGTGAAAGCGGACGGGGCGGGCTGGAGCGCGCCAGCCACACTCGCCCCGATCGTCATCGGCCTCGTCCTGCTCGCCGTGTTCGTGGTCATCGAGACGAGGCTGGCGACGGCGCCACTGGTGCCGTTCAAAGCGCTGACCCGGCCGCTTCGGGTGGCCAACAGCGTCGTCCTGCTGTTCAGCGCCGCGCTGTTCCCGATGTGGTTCGTCAGCTCCCTCTACCTACAGCAGGTGCTCGGGCTCTCGCCGCTTGACAGCGGGCTGGTTTTCCTGCCCATGACGTTGACGATCATGCTGGTGGCGTCACGCGCCGGGAGGCTCGTGAGCCGCTACGGCGTGCGGTCGGTGCTGGGTAGCGGACTGATCATGATGACGGCCGGGATGCTGCTGTTCACGAGGATCGCCGACAGCGGCAGCGCGATCGTGTACGTGATCATCCCGGGGCTGCTCACGGCGGCGGGGATCGGCATGTCGATCGTCCCCTCGACGATCGCCGCCACCCAGGGCGCCAGGGAAGGGCAGGCTGGGCTCGCATCTGGCCTGGTGAACACCTCGCGTCAGGTAGGCGGTGGGCTGGGGCTCGCGCTCCTGATCACTCTCGCCACCCAGTACACGACCGGCCTCATCGGCACCGGCGCATCGGTGCCGCAGGCGCTGACCGAGGGCTTCCGGCTCGCCTACCTGATCGGCGCGGGCTTATCCGCGGCGGCGGCGTTGCTCACGTTCGCGTGGATCCCCAGGGCAGTCTTCTCTCCGCGGCCAGCGACCGCGCGGCTCCGAGGGGCGGTGGGGCTCCTCGCCGTAGTCGCTGGCTTCGTCGCGCTCGAGCTCGCGACCGCAGGCTCTCACGGCGCTCAGCTCGGCGCGTACACGACCGACGGGGCCTACAGCTTCGTCACGGTGCCCGCCCTGCACCCGCCCAAGCTGCGGGCCGCCGCCTCGGCGCCCATCGGTGGGCTGGCGTCGGGCTACGTCTTCGTCGCCAGCTTCTACGACTTGAGCCAGCCCCCGATGGTCGGCCAGAGCGGGCCGCTGATCCTCGATCGCCGCGCGCAGCCGGTTTGGTTCAGGCCAGTGCCCCAGAGCGTCCTCGCCGCCAACCTCAGCCTGCAGACCTATCGAGGTCAGCCCGCCCTGGCCTGGTGGCAGGGCAAGATCACGAGCACCGGGCAGACCTCGAGCGGCGAGGACATCGTGGTCGACCAGCACTACCGGCCGGTCGCGAGGCTGAAGGGCGCGGACGGCTGGATCATCACCCTCCATTCGCTCGTGGTCAGCGGCAAGAACGCCTGGGTGACCGCGAACAAGAACATCCCGATGAACCTCTCCGAGTACGGCGGCGCTTACAACGGCGCGCTGATCGACTCGGCGGTCCAGGAGTACAACCTCCAGACCGGCAAGCTGCTTCGCACCTGGGATGCCCTCGATCACATCCCGCTGACCGATTCCTACGCGTCGCTACCGACCAACGGCTTCCCGTGGGACGCCTTCCACGTCAACGCGATCGACCTGACTGGCGGGGGCAGCTTCCTCGTCTCGATGCGCAACACGTGGGGCGCCTACCTGGTCAACCACAACGGCGGGATCACGTGGACGCTCGGCGGCAGGCACTCGAGCTTCAAGCTCGGCCCGGGAGCCGAGTTCGAATGGCAGCACGACGTCGCGCTGCGTGGCGGGTCGCTGATCACCATGTTCGACGACCGCTGCTGCCAGATCACCGGCGCCGGCACGTTCGTCTCGCCGACGACGCCGTCTCGCGGTCTCATGCTCAAGCTGGACCAGCCCACGCGGACGGCGACGCTCGTGTCCCAGTACACTCGAGGCGAGAACTTCGACGCCGAATACATGGGCAGCACACAGCCCTTGCCCAACCGCAACGTGTTCGTGGGCTGGGGATCGCAGCCCTTCTTCTCGGAGTACAGCCCGTCGGGACAGCTGCTGCTGGACGCCGTGTTCCCGAAGCCCGACCTCAGTTACCGGGCCACCCTGGAGCCATGGGTCGGGCTTCCGAACTCCGCGCCCGTGGGCGCCGCTCGCCAGAAACACGGTAAGACCACGCTGTACGCGAGCTGGAACGGCGCCACCCGGCTAGCGACGTGGAGGGTCCTGGCCGGATCGAGCGCGAGCCGTCTGACCACCCTCACCACCACGGCCAAGTCGGGTTTCGAGACGGCCATTCCCGTGCCGCAGAGTCCCACGACGTTCAAGCTCGAAGCCCTCGATGCCAGGGGGAAAAGGATCGGAGCGTCCCGGCTGTTCGGGGTGACGGGTGACGGTTGACCAAGTCCTGGCGAGCTCACAGAGAACCTGGTTCTGCGGCTCAGCCCTCCGCGATGGTCTCGGGCAGGACTTGCAGTCCGCGCTCGCGCGCGGCGGTGTGGAGTCGGCGATCCCAGGTGGCGAGGACGAGGTCATCGACCGGCAGGAGCAGAGCCGCAGCGAGATGCAACGCGTCCAGGCTCCGAAGCTCGTGGGCCAGGGCGAGCGCCGCGGCCTGTTCGGCGAGCGCCTGATCGACCTCCAGCACGCCGATCGACCCCCACTCTTCCCGAACCCGTCTCGCTGCCGATCGACCGGCCACCGATCCCACGGCTCGGACAGTCTCGACGTAGCCCGCCCGGCACATGAACCAGGCCTCAGCCATGCTCATGGCCTTGCGCACGAGTTCACTCCCGGACTCGGATACGTAGCGCTTGACCAGCGCGCTGGCATCGAGATAGAGGATCAGCGCTCGACCTCTCCCCTGTCGCGCTCCGCCTCCCTCTCCCCGAGCACGAGCGCGGACGCCGATCCAGATCCCGAGGCGAGGAGAGGCGCGCGCTTCGGACGTGGACGGGAGGGCGGGACCAGACGTCCCGAGCCAACCAGGGAACCGATGACGTCCTCTTCGTCGGCGGCGCCGGGGGCAACGATGTCGGCCACGGGCCGGCCGTGAACGGTGACCCGCACGCGCTCGCCGCGACCGGCGAGCTGCAGCAGCTCGCTGAGTGACGCCTTTAGCTCGCGGACTCCCACCTCACGCATTGGGGGCACAATATCACGAGGTGTGGTCCAAACTCGTAGTTGCGGCGCTCGCGCACGGAGGGATGGAAAGGCAGAGGACCCGGCGCGCGCGCGGCGCGCCGGGTCCTCGAGCACTTCCCTCAACTACCGAGTGGCTGTGGCTACATCATCCCGCTCATGTCGGGCATGCCGCCGCCGCCACCCATACCGCCGCCGGAATCCTTGTCCGGGACCTCGGCGACGATCGCCTCGGTGGTGAGGATGTTCTTGGCGATAGAGGCGGCGTTCTGGAGCGCTGAACGCGTCACCATGGCCGGATCGATCACGCCCGCCTTGACGAGATCGACGATCTCGTTCGTCGCCGCGTTGAGGCCGTGTCCCTTCTTGGCCTTGCGGACGTCGTTGACGACGACCGAGCCCTCGAGGCCGGCGTTCTCGGCGATCTGCCGCAGCGGCTCCTCGAGCGCGCGTACGACGATCTTCGCGCCGGTGCGCTCATCCGGCTCCTCCAGCGCGTCGGCCTTGATCGAGGCCTGTGCGACCAGCAGCGCGACGCCGCCGCCCGGCACGATGCCCTCCTCGAGGGCTGCCCGAGTGGCCTGCAGCGCGTCCTCGACGCGGTGCTTCTTCTCGCGCATCTCGGTCTCGGTCGCGGCGCCGACCTTCACGACGGCGACACCACCGGAGAGCTTGGCCAGGCGCTCCTGGAGCTTCTCGCGGTCGAAGTCCGAGTCGGTGTTCTCGACCTCGTTCTTGATCTGGTTGATCCGGCCCTTGATGGCGTCGCTCTCGCCGCCGCCGTCCACGATGGTGGTCGTGTCCTTGGCCACGACCACGCGACGTGCGCGGCCGAGCTGCGTGAGCTGCGTGTTCTCGAGCTTGAGACCCATCTCCTCGGTGATCACTTCGCCGCCGGTGAGGATCGCGATGTCCTCGAGCATGCGCTTGCGGCGGTCGCCGAAGCCCGGAGCCTTGACCGCAACGCCGGTGAAGGTGCCGCGGAGCTTGTTGACGACGAGCGTCGCGAGGGACTCACCCTCGACGTCCTCGGCGATGATCAGCAGCGGCTTGCCCGACTGGATCGTCTGCTCCAGGATCGGGAGCACGTCGCGGACCGAAGCGATCTTCTGGTTGGCGATCAGGATGTAGGGGTCCTCGAGAGTGGCCTCCATACGGTCCTGGTCGGTGACCATGTAGGGCGAGATGTAGCCCTTGTCGAACTGCATGCCCTCGGTGAACTCGAGGTCCATGCCGAACGTCTGGCCCTCCTCGACGTTGACCACGCCGTCCTTGCCGACCTT
>JBPCPO010000086.1:0-15478 GCA_050999075.1 Solirubrobacteraceae bacterium | reverse complement strand
GACGCCGTGTGCAAGCAGCACAACGAGATCGTCACCGCGGCGGCCAGCAAGGTGCTGGCCGGCGGCCAGCTCCCGACCCCCGCCAAGTTCGGGAAGCTGGCTCACCAGACGATCATCCCCCAGTACGTCATCCAGATCGACAAGCTGAGCTCGCTCAAGCCGCAGGCGAAGCTGGCGAGCTCGTACAACGCCTGGCTGACCGACTCGCGAGCGACGCTGGCCAGGATGCAGCAGAACCCGGCGGTCATCCAGAGCAGCGCCAACTTCAGCGCCGTCAACCGGCAAGCCGTCGCGCTGGGCTTCGGGTCCAACTGTCACGTCGGCCCGGGCTAACGACTCGCGGGCGCGGCAGGTACAAGCCCAGGCGCTCGTTGCCGGCTGAGCGATGAGTGCCGTTGGCGGTCTGGCTCCTTCGGTGGGAGCCGCTTCAACCGACCCCGAGGCCGGAGTCGAGGGCTCCGAACCGGGGCCGACGCGGCGCCGCCGGAGCGGTTGGGGGATATTGGCCTCGTACCTGGTTGTCGTCTTCTTCCTGATCTCGCTCAACTTCTTCCTGCCGCGGGTGCTGCCCGGGAACCCGATCGCCGCGCTGACCAATCCCCAATCGGCGACGTACGTGGGCAACGCGCCCACGCGGTCGGCGGTCGCGCACTACTACGGCCTCGACCAGCCGCTGCTCTCGCAGTACGGCCATTACCTGGAAGGCCTCACCCACGGCGACCTCGGGACCTCGATCCAGTACAACGCCCCGGTCACCCGCGTGCTGGGTAGGCGGCTGCCCTGGACCCCGCTGTTCGTTGGCGTCTCGCTGACCCTGGCTACGGCGATCGGGGTGCTCGCGGGGATTCGATCGGGATGGCGCCGGGGCAGCCGCGAGGATCGTGGGCTGATGGCGGCGTTCCTGACCGCGACCAACTTCCCGACCTTCTTCCTCGCCTTCGTGATCGCCTACGTGTTCGTGATCAAGCTCGGGTGGTTTCCGCTGGCCGGGGCGAGGACGCCGTTCTCCGGGGGCTTCGGGGCGCTGCACCAGATAGGCGACGTCGCCGATCACCTGGTGCTTCCGGCCGGAGTTCTGGTGCTGGACTTCCTCGCCTACCAATACCTGGTGATGCGGGCCAGCATGATCGGCGAGCTCGGGGCCGACTACCTCCTGCTGGGACGGGCCAAGGGGCTCAGCGAGCACGTGCTCAAGTACCGCTACGCGGCCCGCAACGCGCTGCTGCCCGCGGTCACCGTGACGAGCCTGCAGATCGGGTTGGCGATCGCTTCGGCGATCTTCGTCGAGACCGTGTTCGCCTATCCCGGCATCGGACGGCTGATGTTCGACTCCGTCGGCCAGCGGGACTACCCGACCATGCAGGGCTGCTTCCTGCTCCTCAGCCTGCTCGTGGTCACGGCCAACCGTCTCGCCGACCTGCTCTACCGGCGGCTGGATCCTCGGACCGCACAGTGAAGCGCGGCCACTCGTCCCTGCTGCTGACTGGCGCGGTCATCGTCGCCGCGTTCGCACTGTGCGCGATTCTCGCCCCCGTGCTCGCGCCTTATGACCCTCACGCGATCTCGGGACCATCGCTGGCCTCGCCCTCCGGGCCACACCTGCTGGGAACCAACGATGCCGGCCAGGACATCCTCTCGCAGCTGATCTGGGGAGCCCGCGCGGCCACGATCGTCGCGCTGCCGGCGGCCGTGATCGCCGTGCTGGTCGGTCTCGTGGTCGGCGGTCTGGCCGGACTGCGCGGCGGGTGGGTGGACGGGCTGCTGATGCGAGCTGTCGACCTGTTCCTGGCCGTCCCGGTGCTGCCGCTGCTGATCCTGGTGGCGGCGCTGGCCGGCCCGAGCTCGACCACCGTAACCCTCCTGATCGCGGGTGTCGCGTGGCCGGGGATCGCGCGCATCGTGCGCAGCCAGACGCTGACCCTGGCCAGGCGCGGGCACGTGCAAGCCGCTCGCGGCTTCGGCGGCGGCTTGCCATACGTGATCCGGCGCCACCTCGCCCCCGCGCTCGGCCCGTTGCTCGCCGCCAACTTCGTCAACTGGGCGGCGATCGCCATCGTCTTTCAGTCGGGCCTGGCCTTTCTCGGCCTGAGCGACCCGACCGACGTGAGCTGGGGGGCGGTGCTCAACCGCGCCCTCACCCACGAGGGCGTGTACTTCACCTCGGAGTGGGTCTGGTGGGTGCTGCCGGCCGGGCTGGCGATCACCGTCGTCTCGACTGGCCTGGCGTTCCTCGGCCTCGCGCTCGAGCCCCGCTTCAATCCGCGCTGGAGCCGAGCATGATGGCGCCGCTGCTGCAGATCTCCGATCTCCGGGTTCGGTTCGCCGGTGAGGTCGATGCCCTGCGGGGAGTGAGCCTGTCGCTGGACCACGGCGAGTCGCTGGCCATCGTCGGGGAGAGCGGCGCGGGCAAGTCCACCCTGGCCCACTGCGTCGCCGGTCTGATTCAGCCTCCGGAGGCGACCGGGAGCGTATGTCTGGGGGGCCAGGAGCTGATGGGCGCGAGTGCCGAGGTCCTGCGGGACCTCCGTTGGCGCAAGGTGGCCATCGCGCTGCAGGGCGCGCCGCTGAACCCCGTGGTGTCGGTCGGCAAGCAGGTGGCCGAGCCCTTGGTGGAGCGAGCCGGGATGGGCCGCTCGCAGGCCAACCGGCGAGCCACGGAGCTGGCCAGGGAGGTTCAGCTCGACCCGCTGGTCCTCGAGCGCTTCCCCCATCAGATCTCCGGGGGTGAGCGGCGCCGGGCGATGATCGCCATGGCGCTGGCGCTCGATCCCGAGCTGGTGGTTCTGGACGAGCCCTCCGCCGGACTGGACCCGATCACCCGGGAAGCGCTCCTGGAGAGCGTGGCCAGCCTCGCTCACGAGCGAGGCTTCGCGCTGATCGTCATCTCCCACGACCTCCCGGCCGCCCTCGTCCTGGCGCAACGCGCGATGGTGCTCTACGCCGGCGAGGCGATGGAGGCCGGAAACGGCCAGGCCGTGATCGACGATCCCGCCCATCCCTACACCTGGGCGCTGGTCAGGGCCTACCCCGTGATGACCACGACCAAGGACCTGCACCCGATCAGGGGCCAGTCTCCCGACACCAGGGCGGTTCCCGGTGGGTGCCCGTTTCATCCTCGCTGCACGCAGGCCGAGGCGATCTGCGCCGAGAAGCATCCCCCGCTCGAGCCCTCCCGTGGCCGTCTGGTCGCCTGCCACTTCGGCGGCGTGGTGGATCTCCTGACGGCGGTCGAGGTCAGCCTGAGCTACCGGAGCGGGAGGAGCACCCTCGCGGCGCTGGAGAAGGTTTCGATCGTGGTCAGGCACGGCGAGGCGGTGGGCATCATCGGGCTGTCCGGGAGCGGCAAGACCACGCTGGCGCGAATCATCACCGGTCATCTCGACGCCGACGGCGGGAGCGTCCGGCTCGGAGGGGAGACGATGTCCACCTCGTGGAGGCGTGAGGAGCGCACGATGCGCCGCGCCGTCCAGCTGGTGATGCAGGACCCCTGGGACGCGCTGTCGCCCCGGCTCACGGTGCGGGAGCTCGTCCGCGAGCCGCTGGACCTGAGTGGCGAGGGCACTCGCCCGGAGCACGAGCGCGCCGTGGCCGAGATGCTCGAGGCGGTGGGGTTGCCGTCGTCCGGGGACTTCCTGGGCGAGCGGACGCACAACCTCTCCGGTGGGGAGCTGCAGCGGATCGCCCTGGCCCGCGCGCTGGTCGTGCGACCGAAGCTGCTCGTCGCCGACGAGCCGACCAGCATGCTCGACGCCTCGGAGCAGGCCAGGCTGCTGGTCATCCTGCGCGAGCTGCAGATCGAGATGGGGCTCGGGCTCGTGCTCGTCTCCCACGACCTCGCCGTGGTCCGCAAGGTCACCGATCGCATCGTCATCCTCGACTCCGGCCGCGTGGCCGAAGAGGGCCCGTCCGAGGTAGTCTGCGCGAACCCGCAGTCCACCATCGGCCGGCGTCTGGTGCAAGCCGCCTCGTCCGGTTCACCGGCCGGGGCGAGCGAGAGCTCCCGAGCCGCAGAGAGAGGAGGTGAGGAGGCGTGGACCAGCGCATGAACCGGCGCACCTTCATCCGCAGCTCCGCGGCCGGCGCGGCGGCGCTCTACCTCGGCGGATGCGGCGGCGCGTCCTCCGGCAGCGGCACGGTGCGCCTCGCCGGGGGGACGTTCGGGTTTCCGTCTCCGTTTGCCTACATCGGGGGACCGGGCTACATCCAGAGCAGCTACATATACGACACGCTGCTGTGGAAGGACGCCTCGGGGCGGCTGCTGCCGTGGCTGGCTCAGGGCGTACGCCGAGCGCCCGACGGGCTGAGCTACACCTTCCAGCTGCGCGCGGGAGTTCGGTGGCAGGACGGGCGGCCCCTGAGCGCCGATGACGTCGCGTTCACGTTCGAGTACTTCGCCAAGCAGTCGCTCGGGCCGCTGCTCCTCGCCCAGCCCTTCGGCGTCAAGGGCGCGCGCGCGACGGGGCCGCTGACCGTCGAGATCAGCCTGAAGCTTCCCGCCGTCACCTTCCTGAACTCCGTAGCCGGCGCTCTGCCGATCATCCCCAGGCACATCTGGACTTCGATCACCAATCCGCCCGAGGCCCAGGACCCCGCCGTCCTCGTCGGCTCGGGTCCGTACAGGCTGAAGTCCTACTCGGCTGGCGAGGGGTCATACCTGTACATCGCCAATGACGCCTACTTCCTCGGACGCCCGTACGTGCGACGGATCGAGCTGGTGCCCGTGGACGATGAGCTCGTGGCGGTGCAGGCCGGGGTGATCGATGCCGGGGAGACACCGCCTGAGGGAGTCGGGGCGGACGCACTGGCCTCCTTCCGAGCCAATCCCGCCTTCGGGATCACGCAGAGCGTCGGGGACTTCAGCTGGCCGCTGATCTGGAACCTCGGCAAGGGTGGAGCCCTGGCCGACGTTCGCTTTCGCCGGGCGTGCGCGCTGGCGCTCGACCGGGGGGCGATCGTGACGCGCCTGCTGGGCGGAAACGGCGAGGCCGGCAACCCCGGCTTCCTGCCGCCCAACCACCCGTTCTACGTCCCGGTGGAGCAGTACGCCTTCGATCCCGCCGCGGCCAACCGGTTGCTCGACCGCGCCGGCTACCACCAGGCCGGCCCCGGCGCCACGCGCCAGGGGCCAGACGGACGACCGCTGCGCTTCGCCGTCCTGACCGGGAACGCGCCGATCCCACCGGTGCTCGACCTCCTGATCCCGGCGTGGCGAAACATCGGCGTCGAGCTCACCCCCCAGGCGGTTGATCTCCCCACGCTGTTCGGCCTCACCCAGAAGGACAACGACGAGATCGCGCTGACGCTGTATCCCGGACCGGGCGGTACCGCTCCGACGGCAGACCCGGACAATCTGCGCACGTTCTACGCCTCGCAGCTGAAGGGACGCCTCCAGGGCGCCCAGGGGTACGTCGATCCGGAGTTCGATCGCCTGGCCCAGGCGCAGCTCGTCACCGCGGATCTGGCTCGGCGCCGGCAGCTGGTCGCCCGGATGCAACAGATCCTCGCCCGCGACCTACCGGTGCTGCCGCTGTATTTCTCCACGCTGTTCACGGTGTTTCGCAAGAGCGCCTTTGACCAGTGGTACTACACGCCCGGTGGGTTCGCCGGCGGCCTGGCCAGCGGGCTCAACAAGCAGGCGCTGATAACCGGGTCAAAGACCGGCGTCGCGATCCGCCGCCGAGTCTAGGCGCGCCGGCCGGTCTGTGGTTGGCCGGCCGGCGGAACGACGCGATCGCGCGCCCTACGCCCCAACCGCCACGGCGCCACCGGCGCCCAGGCAGTCCCGCCCAAGGGCTCGAACAGTCCCGTCAGCCGGGGATCGGCGGGGAGGGCGGCCAAGTCGGTACAGACCGCTGCGCAGGGCACGCCCGCCGCCGAGATGCGCTGCTCCCAGTCCGACGTGACGGCGCCGGCGATCCGCTGGGCGACCCGCAACTCGAGGCTCTCGCGTGACGCCGCCCCGTCGGGGTGCAGGGCGCAGGCCCGGCAGAGACGGTGCAGATCGTCATCGTCCTCAACGCTGAGGACCAGGAGGCCGTCGGCGCTCGCCAGGGGGTGGTCCAGCAGCGTCCACACCGGCCGGCCCCGCTGTCGCCGTCCGCTCTCTCGTCCCCTAGCGAGTCCCTCCAGGACGTGGGCCTGAAGCGCCAGCGCCCCGGCCAACAGCGAGGCGCCGACTCGCTGACCCCGGCCGCTGCGCGTGCGCAGATACAGTCCGACCAACGCTGCCTCGGAGGTCATCAGCGCTCCCATGTAGTCGGTGAGCAGAGCCCTGGAGGGGAGCGGCGGTCGGCTCTCCGGGTTGATGCCGGCGCCGATGCCGGCGTAGGCCTGCACGAGGAAGTCCGTTCCCACCAGGTGCGAGAGGCCGGGCTGCGCGCCCCACCCCGAGCCGTGCACGTAGGCGAGGGCGGGGTTGCGGGCCGCGAGATCGTCGGCCTCCAGTCCCCACTGCGCCGCCCGGCCCGGCCGCCAGTTGTGCAGGAAGACGTCGGCGTCCGCGATCAGCTCCACGAGCTCCGCCCTGCCCTGGGGACGGCCGAGGTCGAGCTCGACGGTCTCCTTGCCGCGATTGAAGGACAGAAAGAACGTCCCGTCCTCGCCGACCGCCGGCGGCACGCTGCGCGAAAGGTCGCCGCCGGGGGGCTCGACGCGCACCACGTGGGCGCCGAGCAGTTGCAGCAGCCGACCGGCCAGCGGGCCCTGGAGCCGGCTCGTCGCCTCGACGACCCGCAGGCCGGCGAGCGGATGATCGCCGTCGCCGTCGCCGGTGCCGGCACGAACGACCCCGTTCAGCGCGGCCGCAGCGCTCCCGCCCGGAGCCCCCGGATCACCCGGTGGCGCGGAGGGGGGCCGGACGACCGGATGCCCGGCCGAGAAGCCGGGCTCTTGGAGCACCTCGTCGTAAGACCGGACCCGGGCCAGGCTGACCCCGCACGTGTCGGCGATCGCGGCGAGGGCGGCGAGCGGCTTAGCCCTGGTCGCCTCGTGCAGGCCCGGGGGTAGCGTGCAGGTGCCCCGGAAGTAGCGGGGCCGGAACAGGCGCCACGCCCACTGAAGATCGGCGCCGGCCGCACCGATCTGCTCCCAGAAAGCCCGCCAGACCGAAGCGTCCAGGGTCTCGATCTCGAACCAGTGACCATCGGCGCTGCGAAACGGCGGCCCCGGAGCGGGCCCGGGCGCAACGGGCACCCACTCGCTCCCGGTGGTGGCGCCCGCCACGCGGTGGGAGACGAGCAGGAGCCCGGCCTCGAGCGCCGAGCTCTGCACGGTGGCGACGGGTATGCCGCGGGCACGGCCGATCATCGCCGCGAGGACGGCCTGCGCCGCGAGCATCCCGGCGGTCACCGAGGCCACCTCCAGTCCGATCCGGCGCGGAGCACCCGTGTCGCGGCCATGCACCGACATCAGACCCGACATCGCCTGGACGGCGGCCTCGCTGCCCGGTCGGTCACCCATCGAAGCCGGCCCGTACCAGGACAGGTCGACCTCGACCTCGAGCCTGTCCCACTCGAGGACTAGTTTTCCCCCACCGGACCCGTCCACCGGCCTGGCCCCCAACGGCGCCAGACGGCGGGCGCAGGTCTCGAGGGCGAGCTGGGGGCCCGTCAGTACGACGGGCATCGGTCGGCGAAGATCATGAGGTTGCGGCGGCGTAGGATCGCGCATGTGCGAGCCGAAGCTGAGGCAGCTCTCGACGGGCTCTTCCCCGCCACCGTGGCGGGAGCCGTTCTGACGCTCGACGACGAGGTGCCCTGCCCGTACCCGGCGGAGCTCGATGCGATCGCCGGCGCAGCGTGGCGCCGGCAGCGGGAGTTCCTTGCCGGGCGCGCCTGCGCCCACGCGGCGCTGCGGGCGATCGGCCACGACGGCCAGCCGATCGGGAGCGGGCCCATGCGCGAGCCGTTGTGGCCCGCCGGGGTGGTCGGGAGCATCTCCCACGCCGGGCGGCTGGCGGGCGCCGTCGCCACTCGCGCGGTCGACGCCTGGGGCGTGGGGATGGACATCGAGCTGCTGGACCCGCCGCTGCACGCGGCGGTGCAGCGCCTGGTCCTGTCCCCCGGCGAGCTCCGGGCGGCTCCCGAGCTGGCCAAGATCGCGTTCGCGATCAAGGAGTGCGTGTACAAGTGCCTCTACCCTCGCACGCGGTGGCGCCTGGACTTCCACGATGTCGGCGTGGAGATCGACTCCCCCAGCGGTGGCTGGCGCGCTGCCGTCGACCGGCGCTTCCGCCTCGACGGACAGCCGCTGGCAGCGATGCAGGGGCGATTCGCCACCTGCGGCCCGTATGTCGTCGTGGGCCTGGTCATGGCGTCAGCCGGTCCGGACCCCGGAACAGGTAGGTCACCTCGCGGACATCCTCGACACCGAGCATGCTCATCAGCATCCGCGTGAGCCCGAGGCCGAAGCCACCGTGGGGGGGGCACCCGAACTTGAAGAAATCCAGGTAGGGACGGATCAGCTCGACGGGGAGACCGCGCGCTTGCGCCTGGGTCGTCAGCCGGTCGTGGCGGTGCTCGCGCTGGGCGCCCGAGGTTATCTCCAGGCCCTTCCACAGGAGATCGAAGCTCCGCGTCGCCACCGAATCGGATTCGCAGCGCATGTGGTAGAAGGGCCGGCTCCGGTCGGGATAGTCGGTGATGAAGACGAGCTCGTGTCCGTGCTCGCGGGCGACGTACTCGGCTACGCGGCGCTCGCCCTCGGCGTCCAGGTCCCCGTCGGGTGAGACCGCGGCCCTACCACTCTCCTTCACGATCGCCTTGGCCTGGGCCAGCGTCAGACGGGGGAAGGGAGCGGCGGGCACGCGCAGCTCGGTGCCGAACCAGCGGAGGATCTCCTCGCCGTGCTCAGCCGCTGCGGCGGCGATGACCCGCCGCAGCATCTCCTCCTCGAAGGCCATCAGCTCCTCGTGAGAGCTGATCCACGAGATCTCGACGTCGACGCTGGTGAACTCCGTGTCGTGGCGGGCAGTCGGGTCGGACTGGGCCCGAAACACCGGCCCGATCTCCAGGACCCGGTCGAATCCCGCTGCCATCGCCATCTGCTTGTAGAACTGCGGCGACTGCGCCAGGTAGGCGCGGCGCTCGAAGTAGGCGACGGCGAACAGCTGGTCGCCCGACTTGTTCGGGATCGGCCGCAGCTTGGGTGAGTGCAGCTCCAGGCAGTGCTGCTCGTGGCAGAACGTCCGCAGCGCCCGCTCGGCGGTGCTCTGGACCTCGAAGATCAGCCGGTTGCGAGCGCTGCGCAGATCGAGGTAGCGCCAGTCCAGGCGCTGCTCGCGCGGTGAGGAGCCCGTGATCGGGAGCGGGCCCGCGGCGGGGCCCGCCACCTCCAGGCGCTCGACGGCCACCCGCAAGCCTTTGGGCTCCGTCAGCTCGACGGTGCCGATCGCCTCGATCGCTGATTCCGCGACCAGACCGACGATGTCTTGCGCGAGCAGCAGATCGGCGAGTCCGGTGTGATCGCGCAGGACGACGGTCGCGCCGTGCGTCGCGGGGCAGAGCTCGTGCGCCCAGCCGCAAATCCGGACCCGCGCGCCCAGATGACGGCCGAGATCGGCGACGAGCGTGCGGGATAGGCCGAGGTCGGCTGCGGCGGGGGCTCGGCGTTGGGCGGTCACGATGCGCTTGTCACGATGATGGCGTCTGAGACCGCGGCAGCAAGCTCGGCCACCGTCGGACTCTCGAAGACGGCGATCGGGGGCAGCTCGATGCCGAACCGGTTGTTGACCCTGGCCGCCACCTGCGCCGCCGCCAGCGAATGACCGCCGAGATCGAAGAAGTCGTCGTGGACTCCGACCTCGGGAAGTCCGAGCACCTCTTGCCAGACGGCAGCAACGGCGGCCTCCACGTCGCCACCGGGTGCGTCGCCGCGGGACGCGCCGGGCGCGGGGAGCGTGGCGAAGCGCTTGCGCAGCTCCGGCTTGAGCACCTTGCCCGAGGCGTTTCGCGGCAGCGAGTCGACGAGGAACACGCGGTGCGGGACCTTGTGCTCGCCGAGCCTTGACCGGACGAAGGCCTGCAGCTCGCGGGCCTGCGTGTGCGCCTGCGCGACCACCGCGGCGGCGACGTCCTGGCCGAGCACCTCGTGCGGGACGCCGAATACTGCCGCCTCGAGCACCGCGGGGTGCCCGCACAGCACGTCCTCCACCTCGAGCGAGGCGACGTTCAGCCCCCCGCTGATGATGACGTCCTTCCGGCGGTCGACGAGGTGCAGATACGCGTCGGCGTCGAGGAATCCCAGGTCCCCGGTGCGCAGCCAGTCACCCGCGTACGCCGCGGCGGTCGCCGCCGGATCGCGGTAGTACCCGCGCCCGCGCGCTCCGTGGCGACGCAGCCAGATCTCTCCGGTCTCACCGGTGGAAACGTCGATCCCCTCGTCGTCCACCACGCGCAGCTCGGTCTCTCCGACCGGGCGCCCCACCGCGCGGGGACGGCCCGGGTCGTGGCGCATCAGCGTCCGAGCGCCGCCGGACTCGGTCAGCGCGTAGGCGTTGAACAGCTCGGCCGCCGGAAAGGCCCGCGCAAGTTGCGCCCACAGCCCCGGGGGCGCCGGCGCCGAGGAGAGGGTCACGCGGTCCACGGAGGAGAGGTCGTAGCGCTCCGCGGCCCCGGACTGGACAACCAGGCGCGCCATCGCCGGGACGAGCTGGAGGCGCCGGATCCTTCGCCCCGCGACCACCGCACACAGGCGCTCGGGGTCGAATGACGGCAGGACGACAGCGGTCGTCCGCCGGCGCAGTGGCATTCGCACGCACTCCTGGCCCGCGTTGGTGCCGATCGGGAAGGCGTGCAGGAACGACGCGTCGCCCTCGGGCGCCGGAGGCAGGTCGTGCGCGAGGATGCTCGCGTGTGAGCACGCCACCCCCTTCGGGCGCGCGGTCGTGCCCGAGGTGTAGATGATCTCCGCCAGGTCACCGGCTCCGGTTGGAACCTGGAAGTCCTCGCCGGCCCCCCCCGTCTCCACGTCCTGCGGCCCGGCCAGCCGGCACCCCGGGAGTGCCGGAAGGAGGTCGGCGAGCTCGGTGGGGCGCAGGAGCATCCCGATCCCGGCGTGCTCGACGATGTGCGACAGCTCGCGTGCGGAGAAGCGCGACGAGAGCGGGACGGCCACGGCGCCCACCTTGTGCGCGGCCAGATAGCAGACCGCGTAGTCCGTCCACCACGGGTTGTCGAAGAAGAGGCCGACGCGATCCCCGCTCAGGACGTTTATGTCGGCCAGCCCGCGCGCGACCGCGCTCGAGCGCCGCTGCCAGTCCTGGTAGGTGAGGGTTCCGCCACCGTCGAGCACCAGCGCGACGTGGTCGGGATGCGCGCGCGACTGTACACGGAGGAGATCGGGAACCAGCGCCGTAGCAGACATGCTCATGGCGACGCTACCATCCACCGGGATGTCCCGCGAGGCCCGGTTGCGCGTGCTCTGCACCTGTTTGCCGGGTGTCGGTCATTTCCTGCCGATGGTGCCGCTGGCGCGCGCGCTGATCGACGCCGGCCATGAGGTCGCCTTCGCGACCGCGGCCGACTTCCTGCCCCGCATCGGGGCGTACGGGTTCGCCGCCTTCCCGGCCGGTCTGAGCCTTCCGGAGCAGATCTCCGAGGCGGCCCGGCGCTTCCCCGAGCAGCATGCGCTGCCGCCGGGCAAAGAGCGCTTCTGCACGTTCGTTCCCCGCATGCTGGCCGACGTCGCGGCACCGGTCCGCGCCGCCGACCTCGTGCCGATTCTCCGCCAGTGGCGCCCGGACGTGCTCGTCCACGACGAGACGGATTTCGGGGGCCCTGTGGCCGCCGCAGTCGCCGGGATCCCCTACGCCGACCACAGCGTCGCGATCCTCCGTCCGCTGCAGGCGGCGCGGCTGGCGCGCGAGACGATCCTCGGGCTGTGGCAGGAATGGGGGGTCGATCTCGGTCCGTTCGGCGGCCTGTTCAAGTACCTCTATCTCGATGTGTGCCCGCCCGGCCTGCAGTCGCCGGAGATCGACCAGATCGACGTCGCCCACCCGATGACCAACGCCCGCTTGCCCGCCGAGGGCGAGCACGCGCCGCCGTGGATCGACGAGCTGCGCCCGGTGCCGACGCTGTACTTGAGCCTCGGGACGCTCTTCAACCAGGACCCGCATGTGTTCGCCACGATCCTCGAGGGCCTGCGCGAGGATGACCTGAACGTGATCGTGACCATCGGCGCCGATCAGGACCCTGCGGTGCTGGGACCGCAGCCTCCGCACGTCCACATTGAAGGGTTCATCCCCCAATCCGTCCTGCTGCCCCGCTGCGATGCGGTCATCAACCAGGGGGGGACGGCGATCTTCGAGATCCTCGCCCACGGGCTCCCCCTCCTCGTTGTTCCCCAGGGTGCCAACCAGTTCCACAACGGCGAAGCGTGCGTGGCTGCGGGCGCGGCTCTCAGCTTGCTGCCGGGCGAGGTCACTCCGGAGGCGATTCGCGCCGCCGTTCGGACGCTGATCGACGCGTCCTCCTACCGCGAACGGGCCCAGCTCCTCGCGCGCGAGATCGAGGCGATGCCAGGCCCCGACCCCGCCGTGCGACTGGTCGAGCAGCTCGCGCGCGAGCGGCGCCCGCTCACGCACGCCGCGCTGGCGCCATGACCGACTCGGCGCGTGACTCGGTCGACCTGGCGGAGCGCGACGCGCCCGACGTGCGGACCGAGATTCCCGGCCCGCGATCGGCGGAGCTGTGGGAACGCGACGCCCGGTTTCACGCCCGAAACTCGTCGATGCCCGCGCAGACCCTGCGGCTCGTCGTCAGCGACGCCTCGGGCGCACTGGTTCGCGACGTCGACGGCAACGTGTTCATCGACTTCTCGTCGGGCATCGTCGTCGCCAATCTGGGCCACGCGCCCCCGTCAGTCGCGCAGGCCCTGGGCGAGGAGGCCGGACGCCTGATGCACTTCTTCGACTTCGCCACGCCGCCGCGAGCGGCATTCTTCGAAGCCCTGGCGCGAACGCTCCCGCCCAGCCTGCAGACTTTCCAGATGTACACCACCGGAGCCGAGGCGGTCGAGGCCGCGATCCGGCTCGCCAAGGCCAGCACCGGCCGCTATGAGGTCATCTCCTTCTTCGGGGCCTGGCACGGCCGCACGCTCGGTGCCATGTCGCTGATGGGCGGCTTCCCGCTCAAGCACGGCTACGGACCGTTCGCGCCCGGCGTGCTGCACAGCCCGAACGCCTACTGCTACCGCTGTCCGCTTGGCCTCGAGCGCGAGAGCTGCGCCGACGCGTGCGCGCGTTTCGTCGACCGCGTATACGAGCAGGCCAGCGAGCGGCGGCTCGCCGCCGTGATCATCGAGCCGGTTCAGGGCGTGGGGGGCGCGATCGTCCATCGCGAGGGGTTCCTGGCGCACCTGCGCGAGTTCTGTGACCGCACCGGCGCGCTGCTGATCTTCGACGAGGTCCTCAGCGGCGTCGGGCGCACGGGCAAGATGTGGGCGTTCGAGCACTCAGGGGTGCTCCCAGACGTGCTCATCGCCGGCAAGGGACTCGCCTCCGGGTACCCTGTGTCGCTGATCGTCTCACGCCGGGAGCTCATGGACGCCGGATCATTCGGCCAGACCGGCGCGGGGGCGTCCACGTTCGCGAGCGGCAACCTGGCCTGCGCCGCCGGGGCGGCCACTCTGGCCCTGCTCCAGGATGGCACGATCCTCGAGCATGCCCGCCGCGTCGGGGCACTGCTGCTCGACGCATTGCAGGCGCTGCGGGCTCGCCACCCGATCGTCGGGGACGTCCGCGGCGAGGGGATGCTGCTGGCCATGGAGCTGGTGCAAGACCCGGTGAGCAAGGCCCCCACCACACCGGCGTTGATGCGGGAGCTCCTCACGGCGCTTGCCCGCCGCGGGCTGCTCGCCGTCGGCGGAGGCCACATCCTGCGGATCACGCCGCCGCTGGTGATCAGCGAGGAGCTCGTGCTCAAGGGTCTCGAGGCGCTGGACGACGCGCTCGACGAGGTTGAGCGCCGTCGGGCCGTCTGAGATGGCCGTGCGGGCGCTGCACCACGTCGGCATCTCGGTCGCCGACCTCGACCGGTCGATCGCCTTCTGGGAGCGCCTGCTGGCCGCGCCGGTACGCGATCGACGGGTGCGTCAGGGCCCGGGGCTGGGGACTCTTGTCGGCTACGACGGAGTGCGCATCGACTCGTGCTGGTTCGACCTCCCCGGTGGGGTGACGCTCGAGCTGCTGGCGTACCTCGACCGTCCCGAGACGCCCTACGATGCCGGGACGGCGCATCCCGGCAACGTGCATGTCTGCCTCGTGGTCGAGGACATGGACGCCACGCATGCGCACGCCGTGGCCTGCGGCGGGCGCCCCGTGAGCTCGAAACCGATCGAGGTGGCCGCCGGTCCGGAGGCCGGAACCAGGCTTGCGTACGTGCGCACGCCCGACGGCGTCACCATCGAGCTGCGGCAACCGCCACCGTGACGTGAGCTCCGGCTGCGCGATGACTGAGCTCGCCACCGCCCTGTGAGCGCCACGGCGTCCTCCGGCACAAAACTCGTCCTCCTGGGTACGGCCGGGGGTCCGCTGCCCTCGCCGGTGCGATCGGGGATATCCCAGGCCGTGGTCGTCGCGGGCCGGGTCTACCTCGTCGACTGCGGCAGCGGCGTGGCCAGGCAGCTGCGCCGCGCCCGCCTGCTCAGGCACCTTCACCGCGTCTTCCTCACCCATCTGCACTCCGACCACGACTGCGACTACTTCAACCTGTTCCTGCTCGGCTGGCCGATCCTGCAGCGCAATCCACCGGTGGACGTGTACGGTCCCGGCCCGGCCGGCCGGTTGCCCGATCTGCCTGCCGACGCCCCAACCGGTCACCGCATCCCGCTCGTCAACGCCGTCAACCCCACGCCCGGGCTCCTCGCCATCACGCGCGCGGAAATTGAGGCCCACGCCTACGACATCAACATCCGGATGCGCGAAGCGGGACGCGCCAACCTCGTCCCGCTGCTGGTGCCGCACGAGATCGTCCTGCCGTCGGGAATCGACGCCGGCCGGGTCGCCCCTCCGATGGATCCGATCCAGGTCAGCGAGGACGACCGCGCGCGGGTCAGCGCCGTGCTCGTCGACCATGCCCCGGTGTTCCCCGCCTTCGCCTACCGCTTCGACACCGACGACGGCTCGATCGTGATCTCGGGGGACACGGCGCCGTGCGCGAACCTGATCGCGCTCGCGCAGGGGACCGACATCCTCGTCCACGAGGTGTTCGCCGACCCCATCGCGACGGAGGACCCGCCCGAGGATTGGGAGGCGAGGCAACGCGAGCACCATCGGCTCGGCGCCCACACGCCGCTGAGCGCGGTGGGGCGCGTGGCCGCCGAGTCCGGCGTCCGCCGGCTCGTGCTTACCCACTTCCTTCCGGGCGACGACACGCTACCCGACGAGCATTGGATCGAAGGCGTGGGCGCCAGCTTCGACGGGGAGGTGATCCCGGGCCGGGATCTGCTGGAGGTGAAGCTGTGACCCGCTGGTTGGAGC
>JBPCPO010000068.1:0-3625 GCA_050999075.1 Solirubrobacteraceae bacterium | reverse complement strand
CGCGACTGCGGGAGGAGCGCGATCGCGAGTGACAGCACGCCCGGCGCTGTGACTGCGCGGGCGTCTCGGCGTCCTGCGCACTCGCCCGGCGGACGATCATCGACCGACCGGCCTTACGTACCGTCGGCCGCGCCGAGACCGCCCGGACCTCGAGCTCGGCCGCGGGGGCCCGGCTGTCCGCTGCTGCTCGCGCGCGCCGTGCGCGCGAGCAGGAACACCATCGCCACCAGCAGCGCAGGGGCGAGCGTGAGGCTCGGGATCACGTCTCCATGGCCGATGCCCGAGGCCCCGATCGCGACCACCATCGTCGCTCCTAGGAGCAGCGCCGCCGGTCTGACCGCGACCCGCGCCAACAGCAGGACCCCGCCCGCGACCTCCAGGAGCCCGGCGAGGATCTCCAGCGCAGAGGGCCACGGTAGGCCGAAGGCACGGAACGCCCGCAGCTCCCAGTGGTGAAAGACGAACTTGACCAGGCCCGCGAGGATGAAAATCACGCCGGCCGCGATCGCCACGCGGGTTGCCGTCCGATCACCGCGCACCGCGGCGTCGGGTCCGCGCGTCGGCGTATCGAGACCCGCGCTCAGCGCGCGAACCTCTGAGCCAGCTTGCTCCGTACGTTGAACGCGGCCTTGACGGCCTTGTCGGCTGCCGATCCGTCGGGCGGGAGCATTCCGACCTGGAGGGCGTACTGCATCTGGTCGAACACGACGAAGTTCGAGATCACCTTGCTGTCACGGATCACGAAGTGGTCGATACCGTCGAGCGCGATCGGCTTTCCCGTGGCCTCGATGCCGACCAGGGGCCCGGTGTGCTTGCCGGTCAGCTGCCAGTGCACGAACACGTCGTCGCCCTGCTCGGCGATCGCGACCACCTGCATGTTCCAGTCGGCGACGGCGCGGAAGGCCTCCTCGAAGTAGGCGGCGATCTCATCGGCGCCCCGGCAGGTCTGGTCGGGGAACCGCTCGCGGTGTCCGCGGTCCAGAATGGCCGCAGCACGGATGCGTCCTGCCGGCCCAGCGCATCGAATGCCCAGCGGATCAGCTCGCCGTTGGACGCGCCGCTCGGAGGAGCGCTCAGCATCCCACCATCCTTCCAGACGGCCATGCGCGGCACAACCCTGATCTCACGCCTGGCGATGGTAGTCTGCTCCCGGTGGACGAGGGGCTTCCGATCGCCTACGAGGTGCTCGACGAGGGCGTTCCCGTGTACGCCTCCGACGGCGCGCAGGTGGGAACCGTCGACCACGTCGTGGCGGCGCCGGCGCAGGACATCTTCCACGGCCTCGTGATCCGCGCCGACGGTCAGCGGCGCTTCGTCGCCGCCGAGCACGTCGCGTCCCTGCACGAACGGGGCGTCGACCTGCGAATCGACGCCGCGGCCGCATCGGCGCTGCCCGAGCCCGGTGGTGGGGCGCCGGCGTGGGGCGCCAGCGAGCCCGGTGTCAAGCCGAGCCGCTGGGACCATCTCGTCGATCTCCTGACCGGGGCGGATCCGAAACGCCGGAACTGGAGCCGGAGGGACTGAGGGACCAGCTCTCGGTCGGCGGCGCGCCGGCGCCGGCCGCACCGTCATCCTCGCGTTGGCCGGACCTCCCGCGGCGCGAGCCCGGCTTGTTCGTGCTCGTGGGAATCGTGGCGGCGCTCGACGCGGCGGCCTCGATCATCCGCTTCGTGCACCTGCAGAGCGGACTCGACCTGGCGCTGTTCGACCAGGCGGTGTGGCACTACAGCCGCTTCGAAGCCCCGTTCAGCTCGATCAAGGGCTTCAACCTGCTGGGCGATCACTTCCACCCCCTGGTGGCGGTGCTCGCGCCGCTGTACTGGGTGTGGTCGGATCCGCGGACGCTGCTGATCGCGCAGAGCCTGCTCGTCGCTGCCTCGATCGTGCCGGTGTTCCTGTTCGCACGCCCGCGGGTCGGACGGGCCGGGGCGTACCTGCTGGCCGGCGCCTACGCGGTGTTCTGGGGCCTTCAGGCCGGAGTCCAGTTCGACTTCCACGAGGTCGCGTTCGCGCCGCTGCTGATCGCGCTGACGATTCTGCTCGCCGACCGGCGCCGGTGGGGCTGGTTCTGGCTCGTGGTCGTCCTGCTGGCACTGGTGAAGGAGGACATGTCGATCTTCGTGGTGTTCCTGGGCATCTATCTGCTGACCCAGCGGGAGCTCCGCCACGGGATCGCACTGGTGCTGGCCGGGATCGCGTGGTACGAGCTCACCACGCGCGTGTTCATTCCCCGCTTCGCCGGCGGGGGGAGCTACGGCTACTGGACCTACGGTGAGCTCGGAACCAACCCCCTCACGGCGCTCGAGGCCCTGATCCGGGCGCCCTGGAGGGTGTTCGCAATCGGGTTCTCGCCCGCCGAGAAGGCGCACACGATCCTCGCTCTGCTCGCGCCGTTCCTGTTCCTGAGCCTGTGGTCGCGCCTGTTCATCCTGGCCCTGCCACTGCTGGCCGAGCGGTTTCTCTCCACCAACGCCAGCTTCTGGGGCACGAGCTTCCACTACTCCCTGACCATCGCCCCCGTGCTGGCGATGGCCGCCGCGGCCGGTTTGGCGAACCTGGGGCGCCTGCTCGCCGAGCCCCGCCGACGCACGGTCACGATCGCGGGAGCCGCGGCGATGCTGGTGGTCAGCCTCGCCGTCACTCGCCTCGGGGTTCCCGGCAGCGCTCTCAGCCAGATCACCCGGCCGTCGTTCTACAACGCCGAGGCGTTTGACGCCGGCGCCCTGCCGGCGCTGCGCGAGGTGCCGAGCACCGCGTCGCTGGCCACCACCGACTACATCCTTCCTCACGCCAGCCAGCGCGAGCGCCTGCGCCTGATCGACCCGCAGACCGTTGGCCTCGATCAGTACCTGATCGTGAACGTCACCGACCCGGGCTGCTGCGGGAGCACCGGGAACGGCACCTATGTCGTGCTCGGCCAGGTCCTGGACCGCGAGCTGAGGGCGATGACGCCGACGTACTACCAGTCCGGTTGGCTCGTGGCCCGTCGCCCACCGGCCGGTCAGAGCCCGACCAGCGGCGTGCTGACCCCGATGTCCACACCGGCGGCGCGCACGATCAACCTGATCGCGCTGCGCTGGCATCACGACCTGAACGTCGCGATCGGCGGGTTCATCGCCTGCTACGAGGAGTGGACCCAGCACTCCCCCGCCGCGGCTACCTGCTTCGGCGCTGCCGATCGTCCCCTCCAGCGCCGCCAGAACGCCCTCTCTGCAGCGGTGCACGCCGCGCTGCCCACGCTCGGCAACGGGTACGGGTGCCTGCAGCTCGCGCATGCGGAGCTGGTCGATACCCATCAGCTGACGCTCGACCTGCGCCGGCTCGCTCCCGCGGCGGCCTCACCACGACGATCCGCCCTGTCCGCCGCGTTGAGCGCCGCCCAGACCGACGACGCCACCCGCGACCTCAGCGGCGCGCTGGATCGATTCACGATCCTCTGCACACCGAGGGCGGGCTCCGGTCAGCCGAGCAGTCGGGCGGCTGCCTCGTGACGAAAATCGAAGATGCGCCTCAGATCCCGGCGCACGAACAGCGCGTGGGCGAGCTCGCCGAGCACCCCGAGCGGGAGCGCGTACTCAACCCAGTCGCGCACGAGCGTCGTCTCGCCCTGCGCCACGAACTCGTG
>JBPCPO010000034.1:0-8757 GCA_050999075.1 Solirubrobacteraceae bacterium | reverse complement strand
ACACCAGAAAGTGCAGCGACCGGGCGGTCTGGATGCTGAGTACGCGGCTGAGCCGCTTGAAGCGGGTGGACAGCGCGGGCGACATCCCCAGCCCCGTGACGAGTGCCAGCGGTGCGGCGACGAAGACCGTGACGAAGTACCCCAGCAGCTGCATTCCGTTGTAGGCGACCCAACCGTTTTCCTGGGGCCACTGCAGCGAGAGGTACTGAATGGCCACCGACAAGGCGTCGGGGAACACGTTCCAGCTCGTCGGGACCAGGCGTTTCCACTGCGGGGTCACGAACAGCAGCACATAGAAGACAAGCCCTACTCGGTTTCCCATCTCTCACTCACCCGGATTCGGAGCAGGAAGTCGAAACATTACAGTGGGCCGAAGTGCCGGGCGACGGCTGCGACCTCAGCGCTGGTGGGATCCCGATCGCTCGGATCAAACGGCCCCCCGGCGTCAGCGACCAAGAATGTCACCATCTCCTCGCTCTGTGGGCTGCTTCGTGCGCAGAGCACGTTCTTGACTTTTTCGAGTTGGCTCAGCCACAGGACCCACGACCGCGGGAGGCGACCGAGCATGCCCGCGCTTGGGTGCGGGGAGGTCACGATGACCCAAGCTCGCGCGGCTGGCGGCCATGCAATGGGCGCGGCCAGAGACCTGCGTGGAGCAGCACGGTATGCCGCCTACGCTGCGGGCCAGGCCGGGGCCGTCGCGCACGTCGCCGCGCACGAGCTCGGTGCAGCCGCCTATGCGATCAAGGCCGCACGTGCTGGCGCGCCGGAAGGCGAGGGCGAGGCCGCAGGGCGACTCGAATGCCGGGGCAGCGTGACCAGCTCCCGGAGGCGATTCGCGAGCTCGTACTTGACGACCAGCGGTTGCGGAACGACATCTGCTGGTCAGTGTTTGCCTGCTGAGCGCGCGTCGGGGCGCCAGCACCGCCCACAAACCTATCGAGCGGACGCCGCGAGCTGACCCGTCCGGTTCAACAATGGAGATCGGAACGTCTGTCCAGTAGCCGATCCTCCACCGGGCACCCCTTCGGATGGTTGGGAGGGTTCGGAGGAGCCTCTTCGATGCTTTTCTGTCAGCCAGGGAGCGGTTTCTGGTGGTTCGTAGCGGTCCACAGCCGCCCAGCCAAATCCGTCTAAGCCCCAGTAGACATGGGACTCTCCTACAAGGGACGGGATGCCGGAGGAGGGACTCGAACCCCCGACACGCGGATTATGATTCCGCTGCTCTAACCGACTGAGCTACTCCGGCGGGACGGCGCGAGTCTAGCGGTGCGTGCCCGGCCCTCCATATGATTCATGGGTGCCCGATCTCGCCGCCGCCGTCAGCACCGTCGTGCGCCGCTGCCTGGCGGTGAAGCCGGGCGAGGACGTGCTGGTGATCGTCGACGCGGGAACGCGGCCCATCGGCGAGGCGCTGCGTGACGCCGCGGGCGCTGCGGGCGCCGATGCGGTGCTGGCGGTGATGGACGAGCGCGCCACCGATGGCACCGAGCCGCCGGGACCGATCGCCGCCGCGCTGCGGGCGTGCGACGTGTTCATCGCGCCGACGAGCAGATCGCTCAGCCACACGCAAGCGCGCAAGCGCGCGAGCGAGGCGGGCGCCCGCGGCGCGACGATGCCGGGGGTGACCGCCGAGATGCTCACCCGTATGACGGCGGGCGACTTCGGTCTGATGGGACGACGCTGCAGGGCCCTCGCTGCGCGCTTGGACGCCGCCACGACCGCCCACGTGAGCTGTCCCCGCGGATCTGACCTGACGCTCGATCTGCGAGAGCGGCGGGGCCTGTCGGACGACGGGGACCTGACCGCCAGCGGCGCGTTCGGCAACCTGCCCTGCGGGGAGGGGTTCATCGCTCCCGCCGGCGGGCACGGCACCCTGGTCGCCTCCAGCCTGGCGCCACTGGGTCTCAGCGACCCGGCGGCGACCCTGACGGTGCGAGAGGGCCGGATCGTCGACGCCCACGGCGGTCTCGGTCCCGAGTACCTGGAGCGCCTGCGGGCCCACGGTGAGCTCGGGACCAACCTCGCCGAGCTCGGCGTGGGGGGCAACGACCGGGCGCAGCTGACGGGCAACATGCTCGAGGACGAGAAGATCCTCGGCACCGTCCACATCGCCTTCGGCGCCAGCGCCGGCATCGGCGGGACCGTCTCGGTCCCGATCCACCTCGACGTGGTCGTGCTCGACGCGAGCCTCGAGGTCGACGGCTTGCCGGTGCTCGACGCCGGCCGGTTCGTGCTCGACACGCCTGAGCAGTGACCACGCTTCTGGCCGTTCCGAACGTCTCCGAAGGGCGTGACGGCGGCGCCATCCGCGCGATCGCCGATGCGTTCGTCAACCGACCAGCCGACGCCCGCGCCGATGCCCGCAAACAGGCCATCCACCTCCTCGATATGCATACCGATCCCGATCACCACCGCAGCGTGTTCACGCTCGCAGGCGCGCCTGGCCATCTGGCCCGCGCGGTCACCTCCGGCGCCCGCGAGGCGATCACCCGGATCGACCTGGGTCGGCACGACGGGATCCACCCCCGGATCGGCGCCGTCGACGTCGCGCCGATCGTCTACCTCGAGCCGGGTGATCGCGGCGCGGCGTGCGCGGAGGCGCTTGTGCTCGCCGACATGCTGGGCCACGAGCTTGAGCTGCCCGTGTTCCTGTACGGGGAGCTGGTCGCCGGCCGCACGCGGGCGCAGATCAGACGAGGCGGCCCGGACGCGCTCGCCGGTCGCATGGCCGCCGACGAGCTGCGTCCGGACTTCGGCCCGCGACGGCTTCATCCCCGCGCCGGGGCTGTGCTCGTCGCCGCTCGCCCCCCGCTGGTGGCGTTCAACGTCGAGCTCGCCCCGCCGGCGACGCTGGCGGACGCGAAGGCGACTGCGGCGAAGATCCGGCAGGGGGGACCCGAGGGCCTGGAGTCGGTACGTGCGATCGGCTTGTGGCTGACGCAGCGAAACGCCGCGCAGGTCTCGACCAACGTCGAAGATCATCGCGCCACGCCGCTCGCGATGCTCATCAGCGCGATCGCGCGCCATGCGACCCCCAGCGCCGCCGAGCTCGTCGGTCTAGCCCCCCGCGCGGCCTTCGACGGCTTCCCTGCGGATCTCCCCCTGCGTGGACTGGCGACGATCGAGGAGGCCCTCGCGCACCAAGGGCCCTAAGCTCCTCTGACCATGGCCCAGACCAAGCGCAAGCGCCGCTCCAAGCACCGCGGGACCGCGGCCGGAACGATTGAGTCGCGGGGCCGCACCGGCCGACCGCCGACGGCCGAGGAGCGCAAGAAGCAGACTCGGATGAGTGCCAAGGAGAAGCGCCTGAACACGCCACCGACATGGAAGGCGGCGGCGATCCGGGCGGTGCTGGCGTGCGCGATCCTGTTCGCGTTCCTGCTCGCGACCACGAAGGGGAAGAACGGGCTCGGACTGGCGGTGAGCTTCGCCGTGTTCGCGCTCGTGATCTACATCCCGGCGGGCTACTACCTCGAGCTGTTCCTCTACCGCCGCCGCCAGGCCAAGCGAGAGGCCACCAGCGCCGTCAAGACGACCACCAGCCCGAAGACGACCACCAGCCCGAAGACGACCGCCAGCAACGAGACGCCCCCCAGGAAGAAGTCGCCTACGAAGAAGAAGTCGGCCAAGTGATCGACGTCCGCATGTTCACGGTGGGCCCCCTGCAGGAGAACTGCTTCTTCGTGCGCGCGGGTGGCTCCGGAAAGGCGCTGATCGTCGATCCGGGCGAGGAGGCCGACAAGCTGATCGAGGCGATCGATGTCCTCGGAATCGAGTCGGTCGAGGCGATCCTGCTCACGCACACCCACTTCGACCACATCGGCGCCGTCGCCCCGGTGGCCAGGGCCACGGGGGCGCCCGTCTACTGCCCGCAGCTCGAGGTCGAGGTGCTGGCGAACATCATGGAGTACGTGCCGTGGTCGGAGTTCGGGCCGTTCGAGAGCTACGACGCCGATCACACCGTGAAGGGCGGGGAGACGCTCGAGCTCGCGGGCCTCGAGATCGAGGTGCTGTTCACCCCGGGCCACAGCCCGGGTCACGTCAGCTACGCGATCGGAGAGCCGCAGGACGACCGAGCGGCGGCATCCGGTCCGGCTCTGTTCTCGGGCGACGTGCTGTTCCAGGGCTCGGTCGGGCGTGTCGATCTTCCCGGCGGCGACTGGCCGACGCTGGCGCAGTCGATCGAGCTGCTGCTCGATCGCTTCTCGCCCGAGACCACGGTCCACCCGGGGCACATGGGGACCACCACGCTCGGTGCCGAGCGTGCCACGAACCCGTTCCTGCGCCGGCTCTCGCGCCAGCAACTGTGATCCAGGCTCCGCGCGGCACGTTCGACGTGCTTCCCGAGGCCCACGCCCTGCGCGACCGGCTCGAGACTCATGCCCGGAAGATCCTCGGGGCCGCCGGCTACCGCCGGCTCGAGACGCCGGCGTTCGAGGCCACCGAGCTGTTCAAGCGGGGGGTGGGGGAGGCCACCGACATCGTCCAGAAGGAGATGTACACGTTCGACGACGGCGGTGGACGCTCACTGACCCTGCGGCCCGAGGGCACCGCTCCGGTGTGCCGGGCCTACATCGAGCATGGGATGCACAAGCTCGGGCAGCCGGTGAAGCTGTGGTACCTGTCGAGCTTCTTTCGCAGCGAGGCGCCCCAGCGCGGGCGCTACCGCCAGTTCTGGCAGGTGGGCGCCGAGGCCATCGGCTCTGCCGCGCCCGAGGCCGACGCCGAGCTGATCGTGCTGCTGGCCGAGCTGCTGGAGGCGCTCGGGGTCAAGGGTCTGACCCTTCACCTCGCGAGCCTCGGGACGCCGGCGACGCGCGCGGAGTACCGCCAGGAGCTGACCGCCTATCTCCGTGCGCACGAAGACCAGCTCTCGAACGAGGTCCGAGGCCGGATCGAGCTCAACCCGATGCGAGCCTTCGACGCCGGCGATCCGCAGACCCGCGAGGTCATGCGCGGGGCGCCGACGCTGCTGGACCGACTGGCCCCCGAGGACGCCGCACACTTCGAGACCGTCTGCGCGCTGCTGGCCGGCGCCGGGATCCGGTACGAGCTCGATCCGACCCTGGTGCGCGGCCTGGACTACTACACCCGCACTGTGTTCGAGTTCTCGAGCGATGCCCTCGGCGCTCAGTCGGGCGTCGGCGGGGGCGGACGCTACGACGGGCTGATGGAGCAGCTCGGCGGCCACCCTACCCCCGCGTCGGGGTGGGCCGCCGGGATCGAGCGGATGCTGCTCGCGGCCGGCGAGCAGCCCGTGGCGCCAGAGCTCGTCGACCTGTTCGTCGCTTTCGCGCAGCCCGGTGGGGACCGAGCGGCGTTCGAGCTGAGCCGTGAGGCGCGTCGGGCGGGGCTCAGCGCCCAGCTCGAGCTGGCGGGCCGCTCGCTCAAGGGCCAGCTCAAGCACGCCGACCGGATCGGCGCCCGCTACGTGGCGATCGTCGCCGATCCCGCCGATCCCGCCGATCCCGCCGATCCCGCCGTGACTCTCGTGACCCTTAAGGAGATGGAGTCCGGTGCCCAGCGTGAGCTGACACCCGCCGACGTGATCCCCGCCATCCTGCGCGGGAGTCGCCTCGTATGACCGCCATGAAGCATCCTCTCCGCCCCAACGGCTACCGCGACGCCTGGTGTGGGCAGCTCAACGCGTCGCGCGCCGGCACCAGCGCCCGCGTCGCCGGCTGGGTGCACCGCCGCCGCGACCACGGCGGCCTGATCTTCATCGATCTGCGCGACCGGTCGGGGATCGTGCAGCTCGTGTTTCACCCCGAGACCGCCGCCGGAGCGCACGAGACAGCCCACGCCCTGCGCTCCGAGGACGTGATCACCACCACGGGCACGATCAACCGGCGCGAGCCCCACAACGTCAACCCGAATCTCGCCACCGGCGAGATCGAGCTGTCCGTCGGCGAGGTCGAGATCCTCGCCGCCTCCGACACGCCGCCGTTCCCGCTCGACGAGGACGTTCCCGTCGAGGAGGCACTGCGGCTCAAGCATCGCGCTCTCGACTTGCGGCGCACGCCCATGCTCGAGGCGCTGACGCTGCGCCACCGCGTCATCGCGACGATTCGCGAAGCGCTCGACGCCCGCGACTTCCTCGAGGTCGAGACCCCCTTCCTGACCCGCTCCACGCCCGAGGGAGCCCGCGACTTCCTCGTTCCCGCCCGCACCCAGCCGGGATCGTTCTACGCCCTGCCCCAGTCACCGCAGCTGTTCAAGCAGCTGTTGATGATCGGCGGCCTGGAGCGCTACTACCAGATCGTGCGCTGCTTCCGCGACGAGGATTCGCGCGCGGACCGCCTGCCCGAGTTCACCCAGCTCGACCTCGAGATGGCCTTCGTGCAGGAGAACGACGTGATCGAGTGCATGGAGGCGGTGATGGGGGAGGTGTTCGAGCGCGAGGGGTTCGACGTCGGGGCGCCTCCGTGGCCGCGGGTCACCTTCGCGGAGGCGGTGGACCGCTACGGCTCCGATCGCCCCGATACGCGCTTCGGCCTCGAGCTCGCAGACCTCGGCCCGGCCGTGGCGCGGTCGGCGTTCAAGGTGTTCGCGGGAGCGTTGCAGGCGGGGGGCGTCGTGCGCGGCATCAACGCCGGCCCCCGGGAGCTGCCGCGCTCCGAGCTCGACGCGCTCACCGAGCTCGCCAAGCGACACGGCGCCAAGGGGCTCGTGTGGGCGTTCGTGCAGGCCGGGGAGGTCGGCGCGGAGGAGAGCTGGCGCTCGCCGATCGCCAAGTTCCTCGACGCCGGCGAGATCGCCGCCATCACCCAGCGTCTCGAGGCCAACCCGGGGGACCTGCTGCTGATCGTCGCCGACCAGGCCAAGACCGCGAACCAGGTGCTCGGGGCGCTGCGGCTGGAGCTCGGCCGCCGGTTCGACCTCGTCCCCGCCGGACGCCACGACATCCGCTGGGTGGTCGAGTTCCCGATGTTCCTCTGGCGTCCGGAGGAGCAGCGCTGGGATGCCGAGCACCATCCCTTCACCGCCCCCACCGGCGACCTCGGCGACCCCGCTAGCCTGCTCTCGCGCTCCTACGACCTCGTTCTGGACGGCAACGAGATCGGCGGGGGCTCGATCCGCAACCACCGCCGCGAGGTGCAGCAGCGCGTTTTCGAGCTGATCGGGATGGATGAGGCGGAGGCCGAGTCGCGCTTCGGCTTCCTGCTCGACGCGCTGCGCTACGGCGCGCCGCCGCACGGAGGGATCGCGATGGGCATCGATCGGATCGTGGCGCTGCTCGCCGGCCGCGAGAACATCCGCGAGGTGATCGCGTTCCCCAAGGCGACCAGTGGCGCCGACCCGCTGACCGGAGCGCCCGCGCCTGTCGATCCGGTCCAGCTGCGGGAGCTGGGGCTGAGGCTCGCCTGAGGGGCGAGCCTTTCAGACGCGGGCGTTCCGGGAGCAGCCGCGTAGGGCCGGAGCGCGAGCGCTAATGCTCGGTCGTCCGCCGGCCGAAGATGTAAGCGATGGCCAACGTCTCGCGTCCGCTGATCGCCCTGCTGGTGGGAACCGTCGCGGTCTTCGCCCTGTGGATCGTCGCGCTGAAGCCGAGCGCCTCGACGAGCCCCGGCGGCGGCCACGGTCTTGGCGTCTACCAGTCCGCGATCGACAAGGCGCACAAGGCCGTGGCCAACTCCAACCGAGCGAGCATCGCGCCCGGCGCCGCGCCGACCGCCCCCTCTGCTGCCACCGCCGCGGGCGCCGGGGCCCCTGCGGCGGCAGCGGCACCGGGTGCGCCCGCTCCCCGGCACCGATGCGACGCGGTCAGCCGGGCCCTGCGCCACGGCAAGGTGCTCGCCCTGTCGTTCTTCAACCCCTCGGGGAGCGACGACCGCGCCGTTCGGCGGGAGCTCGCCTCGGTTCCGACCCGCGGTGGGCGGGTGGTCAAGCTCGCGGTCCCGCTCAGCGAGCTCGCGCGGTATGCGCTGGTCACGAGCCAGGTACCGGTGACGAGCACGCCGACGCTCGTGCTGATCGACTCCGACCGTCAGGCGAGCACGATCGTCGGGTTCGCCGACCGGTTCGAGATCTCCCAGCGGGTCTCCGAGGCCCTTGCGGTCAAGTAGTTTGGCTCCCATGCCGGGAAAGCCATCACACGCCGGCTATGCGGATACGGCGTGCTTATCGCGAGGGGCAGTGGCCGCGACCGACCTGCTGTCCGCGCAAAGCGCGTGTCTGGTGACTTCAGACGGACCGGCGCGCCCGCCTTGACGAACACGACGACCAGGAAGTCCAGCAACGCCATCCCCGGCTCGTCAGGCTCCCACCGCGCACGCGCGAAGAGTCGTGCGCTGGGCGTAGGCCTGACCCGCCACCCCGATTTTGAAAGCCGCGATTCGCGATCTGCCTGCTGACCTGTCTGCTGGAGGGTGTCGGTGCTCTTGGGTCTGCTCCCGACTCTGCTGTCGCGCCAGCGCCGGGCCCTCATCTTCGAGACAAGCGGCCGCCCGGTGCGCCGACTGCTTCTCCGGAAGGTTTCCACCGTAGTGGGGTATCGATTTAGGACTCGCCAACCATCACCGGCGATAGCGGCAAGGTGGGGCCTGATGGGTGCGATCGGTTGGCTGCTCGTCCGGAGGGGCGATCCACCTGCACAACTCGTCACCGCGAGCATCATCGCGAGTCCGTGTCGAGTTGTGCACGCCAGGCATGCACAGCTCGACAGGGCTGAGGTTCGGAGGCGCTCCTGACGAGTTATGCATGCTCGGGGCTCGTCCGGGACCGATTTCCCGGACTGGGCCCCGCACAGATCCT
>JBPCPO010000021.1:0-14516 GCA_050999075.1 Solirubrobacteraceae bacterium | reverse complement strand
ACTCGCCGTCGGACCAACGATCGGGACCACCTACATGCGCCATCACCACCTACATTGCACAACCCCCTGCCGGTGTGACCGACCTCGGGGCCGAAGACAACCACCTCGCGAGGTTCGCGATGACGTGGCAGGTCAGGTTAGGCGCAGGGTCGCGTTCGGGCGGCCCGCGCGATCAGCCGCCGATCGCGGACATCGACCGTGCCGGCTGGATGAAGCCCGGCTCGCCGACGTGGTGCTTGAGCTCCTTGCGCCACACGGCGTCGCGGATGATCTGCTCGAGCTCGTCGTCCCGCGCTCCCGCCCGCAGCGGGCCGCGCAGGTCGGTCTCGTTCAGCGAGAACAGGCAGGTCCGGAGGCGGCCGTCGGCGGTCAGGCGAATGCGGTTGCAGTCCCCGCAGAACGGCTCGGAGACCGGATTGATGAAGCCGATCTTTCCCTGGCCGTCGGCGAAGCGGTAGACCCGCGCGGTCGAGCTCGGGGGGCGGGGCTCGGGCTCGAGCGGGTAGACCGTCTCAATCGCCCGGCGGATCTCCTCGCCCGTCAGCACCTGCCCCGGGGTCCAGGCGCGGTCGGCGTCGAGGGGCATGAACTCGATGAAGCGGATCTCATACGGGCTGCTGCGCGCCAGCCGCGCGAACGGGAGCACCTCCTGTTCGGTGAAGCCGCGTATGCCCACGGCGTTGACCTTGATCGGGTACGCCTCGGGGAAGGTGGCCAGCAGCTCCAGTCCCCGGAGGACCTGGGGGAGCGCATCACGGCGGGTCAGCTCGTAGAAGCGATCCTGCTGGAGCGAATCGACTGACACGTTGAAGCGGTTGACGCCGGCGCGCACGAGCGCCGGCGCGTCCCGCTCGAGCAGGAAGCCGTTGGTGGTCACCGAGAGATCCTCCACTCCTTCGGTGCGAGCGAGCATCTCCGCCAGCACCGGAAAGCCGCGTCTCACCAGCGGCTCCCCGCCCGTGAGACGGACGTCGTGGACCCCCATCGAGGCCAGCAGCCCGACGAGCCGCGCGATCTCCTCGAAGGTCAACACGGCCGCGCGCTCGAGCCACGGCAGCCCCTCCGCCGGCATGCAGTACTGGCAGCGGAAGTTGCAGCGGTCGGTCACCGACACGCGCACGTCGCCGATGAGTCTTCCGTGGCCGTCCTGCAGCGGCTCAAGCTCCATGATTTACAGGCTACCCTTCGCAGGATGCGGGTCGTGGGAGGGATGGTGCTCTTGGCCAGCGCGTGGGCGCTGGGCGGCTGCGGCGCGAGCGATCACGACCAGGTCAAGGCCACGGTGGACCAATTTGCCACGGCGACTGCCGCCAAGGACTACCGGACGATCTGCGAGCAGGTGCTGGCACCGAGCTTGATCGAGCGCCTGACCGTGAGCGGAATCACCTGCAATCAGGCGATGCAGATCTTCGTCAACAGCGTTCGGAATCCCAGCTTGAGCATCGGGCGAATCACGGTCGACGGACCAAAGGCGTCGGTGATCGCGCTCACCGGCGCTCGCGGCCAGGAAGGGTCGCTCGACGCGGTGCAGCTGACCAAGACGGACAACGGCTGGCGGATCTCCTCGCTCGGCGCGCCCTTGAGGCCGCCCGCACGCAAGCGCGGCACGGGGGCCGCGACACCGGGTCGGTGAGCGATGCTCAGAGCGCTCGGAACGGTACGCGCAAGCGCCGGTAGGTCTCCTGCGCGCGGTGGTCGAGCGAGAGCAGCACGCGTTGGTGGGCATGCGCCTCGAGCGCGATCAACCCGTCATAGCTTGCGCCGGCGAACACGCCGGCCTCCGCGAGCGTCTTCAATAGGCCGCCCCGGGTGGCGTCTGGCATCGCCAGCGGGGGGTCCTCGAAGCGGTGGCACAGGACATCCGCCGCGGTGCGGACGGCCACCGCGAGGCCCGACGGCAGCCTGGTCAGTACCGAATACGCCTCGAGCATCACGTGGGCCGGCAGCGCGGTCACGGTCTGGAGCGCTCGAGCGGCCGCGTCGTGCTGCTTGTGCCATGTCGACAGCGCGGCGATGACCGCACTCGTGTCAGCCGTCACCGCAGGGAGGGCCATGTCCGTGTCGGCCGTCAGCGCCGGCCCCGTTCGATCAGCTCGCGCACCCGCTCGGAGTCCAGCGAGTCGACGCCCTCAGCAGCGAACCGAAGACCATGGGGGCCGTCCTCCACATGGACACGAGAGGGAACGGCAACCTCCAAGCGGCCGTCGACGACTCGCACCTCGAGCTCTATGCCAGGACGGAATCCGAGCTCATCTCTCATGGCCTTGGGTACCACCAGGCGGCCTGCCGCATCAATGGTGACGTTCATGGCATAAGCGTACCATCTCGATGCCACTCCAGGGTATGAAGTCAAGGAGTAAGGCCGCGATACCCTCCTGCGATATGCACGGCCACCATCTGGCCCAGGTCAACCTCGCGTTGCCAAAGCAGCCGCTGGACTCCCCGCTCCTGCATGAGTTCGTGGTCGCGGGTGGACTTCTTGCGCGAGCATGGCCCCTCTTCGCATGCCTTCAGCTTCCGCCGTCATTTTGAGGCTCCCGCAGGAGAGGACGTAACCGCGCGGGCGACAGTCGAGGATCGCTGGCTCTGTCCGAGCGGTTAGGCGTCGCCGAGCCCGAGTCCCGTGGGTATTGCCGACGCTCTGCTCTGTCGGCCCGTGCATCAAGCCCTACGAACCGCCCCAGCAGCTCTACGGCATTCGCTCGATCCACGTCAATCGTCGGCCACGCCCACCAGCAACCCGAACATCACCATGTCCTGGGGCCCGTCCCTGCCGCGCATGTACGAGCGCAGGATGCCTTCGCGGGTGAACCCGGCGCGTGCGGCGACGCGTTGGGAGGCGAGGTTGCCGGTGGCGGCCAGCAGCTCGATTCGCTCCAGCGCGAGCGCGGTGAATCCCCACGCGGAGATCATCCGCACCGCGCGGGTGGCGTGCCCGTGGCCGCGGCCTTCTCGCGCGAGCCAGTAGCCGACCTCCGCGCGGGCGTGCTCCCACGCCGGCCGTAGCAGCGAGACCGAGCCGAGCAGCTGCCCGGCCGGGTCGACGATCGCGAACGGCGCCGTCGTGCCGGCATGAACAGCCTCGTAGCGCTGCAACATGTACGCCCGGGCGTCGGTCTCGCCGTAGGGCGAAGGGACGGCGGTCCAACGAGCGATCTCCGGGTCCTGACAGGCGGCCACCAGCGCGCCCAGATCCGAATCTCGCCACGGGCGCAACTGGGTCGGGCCGTCGACCAGGGGCTGCGCCGGCAGGACGATCCGGGTCACGCGCTCACCCCGGCCCCGCCTGGGCCGGCTCTGCCGCCCGTCCGCCCTCGTCGGCTCTGCCCGCCAGCGCACGCCCGAGGGCGATGACGTCGAGCCCCGGCGGCTGCTCCGACAGCCACCGCTGTGCGCCGCGGCGACCACCGAGGGCTCGGAGCCCTCGCTCGCCGTACTCCACGATGAAGTCAGACAGGGCGTGCATCCGCCGCGCCCGCAGTCGCCGCGCCGGCAGCTCGAGCGTCGAGCGGTGGGCGTCGAGGGCCTCCACCAGCTCACCGATCCCCGATGGCGGCGGGGCGCAGGACACCGCGACCACGTCGGTGTCGCGCGCCCCCAGCGACGCGAGTGCTCCGCGCAGGTCAGCCAGCGCCCGGGTCGCCACGCCCCCGAGGTCCACCTTGTTGAGCACGAGCACGTCGGGAACCTCCATGATCCCCGCCTTGAGGAACTGCAGCGCGTCGCCCGATTCCGGCTGGAGCACGACGGCCACCGTGTCGGCGACATCGGCGACATCGGTCTCCGACTGCCCGACCCCGACCGTCTCGATCACCACCACGTCGAACGCCGCCGCAAGCACCGCGGCGCCGGCGCGGGTCGCGGGAGCGAGGCCCCCGAGGCGATCGCCGGCGGCGCTCGAGCGGATGAACACCGCTCGGTCGCCCGGATCGAACTCGATTCGCGCGCGGTCTCCGAGCAGCGATCCGCCCGAGCGTCGGGAGCTGGGATCGACCGCCAGCACCGCCACCGATCGATCCAGGGCCCGCCACCGCGCGAGAAGGCGCGAGAGCAGCGAGGACTTGCCGACTCCCGGCGGCCCCGTCACGCCGACGATCTGCGCGGGCGCCTCGGCGCCCAGCGTAGCCGGAGAGACCGCCGCCAGCAGCACCGCCGTCTGCTCGCGGGCCCCGGCGCAGCGGCTCTCGAGCAGGTTCAGCACCGCGGGCGCCGCGCTCAGGTCGCCCTCGCGCAGCCGGACGCCGAGCTCGTGACCGTCAGGCGGGGCGCCGGTCAAGCCACCGCGACGCTGTCGATGCCGTTGCGTTCTCCCACCAGCGCCACGATGTCGCGCATCATCTCGTTGAGGTCCCAGTTCTTGGGGGTGTAGACGCGCGCGACCCCGGCCTCGCGCAGCCGGGCGGCGTCGACGGTGGGGATGATCCCGCCGACCACCACCGGTACGTCGCCCACACCAGCCTGCGCCAGCGCTGCGAGCACGGCCGGAATCAGCTCGCGGTGCGAGCCAGACAGGATCGACAGTCCCACGACATGGACTCCCTCCTGGGCGGCTGAGGTGGCGATTTGCAGTGGCGTCAGGCGAATGCCCTCGTAGACGACGTCCATGCCGGCGTCGCGGGCCCGAACCGCGATCTGCTCGGCGCCGTTGGAGTGGCCGTCCAGGCCGGGCTTGCCGACCAGGAACTTGAGTCGCCGGCCCAGCGTGTCGCTGATCCCCTCGACCTCCTCCCGCAGCTGCGCCACCGCCTCGCTCGAGGACACCGCCGCTTCGCCGACCCCCGTCGGGGCCCGGTACTCGCCGAAGGCCTGGCGCAGGATATGGGACCACTCGCCGGTCGTGGCGCCCGCGCGGGCCGCCGCGATCGTCGCGGGCATGATGTTCTCCGAATCATCGCGGGCCACTCGCGCCAGGTCGCCCAGGGCTGCGTCGACTGCCGTCTGGTCGCGCTGCGCGCGCCAGCGCTCCACCGCCGATCGCTGCTGCGCCTCGACCTCGGGATCCACGACCAGGATGCCGCCGTCCCCGCCGGCGGTCAGCGGTGAGGGCTCGGTCGAGGTGAAGCGGTTCATGCCCACCGCGGTCAGCTCGCCGGTCTCGATCCGTCGCCAGCGCTCGCGGTGGGATGCCACCAGCGCTCCCTTCATGTAGCCGACCGCCTGTACCGCGCCCCCGAGCTCCGCGACCCGGACCATCTCCACCCGCGCGCCGTCGAGGAGCTCGGCGACCAGGGCGTCCATCACCTTGGAGCCCTCGAAGATGTCGGGGTACTCGAGCAGGTCGGTCTCGTAGGCCAGCACCTGCTGCAGGCGCAGCGACCACTGCTGATCCCAGGGGCGCGGAAGTCCGAGGGCCTCGTTCCAGGCCGGGAGCTGGATCGCCCGGGCCCGCACGTTGCGGCCCAGCGTCACCGCCAGGGCTTCGAGGGCGATCCGGTAGACGTTGTTCTCGGGCTGGGCCTCGGTCAGACCGAGCGAGTTGACCTGGACGCCGTATCTGAAGCGACGGTGCTTGGGGTCCTGCACGCCGTAGCGCTCCCGCCCGAGCTCGTCCCACAGCTGCGCCATGGCGCGGAGCTTGGCGTGCTCCTCGACGAACCGGACGCCCGCGTTGACGAAGAACGAGATCCGTCCGAACACGCTGCTCATCAGCTCGGCGCCCCCCTTGCGGGGGGGGCGCCGTGTCTCAGGCCCCATCCGCTCGCGGACCGTGTCGAGTACGGCGATCGCGTTGCTCATCGCGTAGGCGATCTCCTGTACCGGGGTCGCGCCCGCCTCCTGAAGGTGATAGGAGCAGATGTTGATCGGATTCCAGCGGGGCAGGTGCTCGACGGCGTAGAGGATCGTGTCGGCGATCAGGCGCATGCTCGGGCCGGGCGGGAAGGCGTAGGTCCCGCAGCTCAGGTACTCCTTGAGGATGTCGTTCTGGATCGTGCCCTGAAGCTTCTCCTCCGCTACGCCCTGATCCTCGGCGGCGACGATGTAGAGCGCCAGCAGCCAGGCGGCGGTGGCGTTGATCGTCATCGACGTGTTCATCTGGTCCAGGGGGATGCCGTGCAGCAGCGTCCGCATGTCGCCGGCGTGGGCGATGGCGACGCCGACCTTGCCCACCTCGCCGCGGGCCAGCTCGTGGTCGGGGTCGTAGCCCGTCTGGGTGGGCAGGTCAAAGGCGATTGAGAGGCCGGTCTGCCCCTTGGCCAGGTTGCCGCGGTACAGCTCGTTGGAGCGCTGGGCGTCCGAGTGCCCGGCGTAGGTGCGCATGAGCCAGGGCCGATCGGGCTCGGGCAGGCGCGGTGAGATCCGCTGCGACATGCCGGAATTGTATGAGTCCCCTCCCCGCCGCCGAACGAAGGGCGATAATGCATCGGCATGCCCGAGCACGAGCAGGAGAACGGCGAGCACGAGCTGATCCAGGAGATCACGATGCCGTTCGCGGCGCTTCCCGAGGATCCGATCCGCATCGCGGCCGAAGTGGACTTTCCCGTCGTTCTGCGCGGGTATGACCGGATCGCGGTCGACTCCTACGTCAAGAAGACGACCAAGATGGTGAGCGATCTGCAGGCCACGCGCTCGCCCGAAGCCGCGGTGCGCCGAGCGCTCGAGCGAGTCGGCGAGCAGGTCTCCGGCGTGCTTCAGCGCGCGCACGAGACTGCGGAGCAGATCACCGAGCAGGCCCGGGTGGAGGCAGAGGGCCGACTCGAGGCGGCACGGGCGCAGGCCGACCGGATCGCCACCGACGCGCGGACACAGGTCAAGCAGCTCGACGTCGACACGGACCGGATCTGGGCCGAGCGACACCGGATCGTGGGCGACGTCCACAAGCTGGCCGGCGAGCTGAGCGATCTCGCGCACGGCGCGGCCGAGCGCTTTCCGCCCGAGGAGCCGACGGTGGAATCTGGGGCGCTGGCGCCGGAAGCGCTGGCCCCGGACGCGATGGCGCCGGCCCCGGAAGCGCTGGCCCCGGACGCGCTGGCGCCGGCCCCGGACGCGCAGACGCCAGACGCGCTGGCGCCGGCCCCGGACGCGCAGACGCCGGACGCGCGGACGCCAGACGCGCTGGCGCCGGCCCCGACGACTGGGACGCCCTCACCGGAGCGGGAGGCAATGCGGGTGATCGACCTCATGCACCTCGGTCGCGAGCGAGTGATCGGCTGCTGGCAGGTCGGCGACGTGCTCGTCGATCCGGGTCCGACCTCCTGCCTGGAGACGCTGCTCGCGGCGCTGGCGAGCCGGCGTCCGCGGGCGCTGCTGCTGACCCACATCCATCTCGACCACGCGGGCGCGACCGGCTCGCTGGTGGCCCTCTGGCCCGATCTCGAGGTCTACGTGCACGAGCGCGGCGCCGCCCACCTGGTGGATCCGTCCCGCCTGGTTCAGAGCGCGACCCGCCTCTACGGAGCGGACATGAACCGCCGCTGGGGCGAGGTCCTGCCGGTGCCGGAATCCCAGTTGCGGATCCTGCAGGGCGGGGAGACGATCGAGGGGATCGAGGGCGGCTTCGAGGTCGCCTACACCCCGGGACACGCTTCGCATCACGTCTCCTACCTGCACGACGGGACGGCTTTCACCGGCGACGTGACGGGGGTCCGCATCACGCCGTCCTCCCCCGCGATCCCGCCGACGCCGCCGCCGGAGATCGACCTCGAGGCGTGGCATCAGTCGTTGGAGCTGATCCGGGCGTGGGCACCCAAGCGGCTGGCCATCACCCATTTCGGCTCCGGCGAGGACGTGGAGCGCCAGCTCGACGAAGTCAGCGCCCGGCTCGACGCCTGGGCGGAGATGGCTCGGACCGAGGAGCCCGACGCCTTCATGACGCGGGTCCGCGAGCAGATCGCGCGCGCAGTCGGCCCGGAGCTCGCGGCCACCTACGAGCAGGCCGCGCCGCCCGACCAGCTCTACGCCGGCCTCGATCGTTACTGGCGCAAGCGAGGGGAGGGACGCCCGTCGCTATCCTGAGCACCGATGTCGCAGACCGTAGAGCTGCCCCGCGTCGGTGGACCGGGGAGCGGGTCCGGCGGACCGTGGCTGGTGGTCGTCCTCAACGACGACCACAACAGCTTTGACCACGTGGCGGAGACGCTCGCGCACGTGGTCCCGGGCGTGACGCTCGCCGGTGGTTATAAGTTCGCCGACCAGATCCACAATGCCGGTTGCGCGATCGTCTGGAGTGGTCCGCGGGACGAGGCCGAACGGTATTGGGAGGAGCTCGACGGCGCCGGACTGACGATGGCGCCGTTGGAATCGGGGTAGGTGGGCGAGCCATCGGGGCAGCAATGTGACGGGGTAGGAGCCCGTAGGCAATGTGGATTCATGACCTGAAGGCAGGAGGCTGACCGATGGCTGAGCAGACGCAGGACGAGCAGGACGAGATCTATGACCCGGGGGCCGTGCCGGTTTCGGCGCTGCCGGAGCCGCGAGGCGCTGTTCTACCCCCCGGTGAACGCGGTACCACGACGATCGCCGACACGGTGGTCAACAAGGTCGCCGGGATCGCGGCGCGCGAAGTTCCCGGGGTGTACCAGTTCGGCGGTGTGGGCGCCCGGGCGCTCAGCAACGTCACCCAACGGGTGGGCATCGCCGACTCCCGGACCCAGGGCGTCACGGTCGAGGTGGGTCAACGCCAGGCGGCGGTCGACCTGGTGCTGGTGCTCGAGTACGGCGAGTCGATCCCCCAGATCACCCAGCAGGTCCGCAGTCAGGTCATAAAGCGCGTCGAGGGCATCACCGGCCTGGAGGTCACGGAGGTCAACATCATGGTTGACGATCTGCACTTCTCCGGAGACGACGAGCTCGGCGCGCAAGAGTCGCGGGTGGCCTGAGTGGTTTCACGACGGATCGCGCTGGCGCGCCTGGCGGATCGTGTCGTGGCCCAGATGCCGCAAGCCGCGCTGAGCGCGGGGGCCGGCGAGCGCTGGCTGACCCCAGACCGTCCGCACCCGATCCACGGCGTTCTCGCCAGCGCGCAGCCGGATGGTCGCTGCGAGCTCGAGCTGCACCTGATCGTGGCCTGGCCGCTGGAGCCGCTGGAGCAGCTGGCCGACGAGCTGCGGGGTCGCGTGTGGGCCGCCGCCGGGGAGTGCGGACTCGAGCCGGCGCTCGGCGCGATCCAGGTTCACATCGACGGCATCACCGCACCCGGTGAGCCCCACGGGCCGGGTGAGCCGGACCGGCACGACGCCTCGGGGGCGGTGGCTTAGCCGATGGTCCTGCTCGCGCGGATGATCACGCGGCTGCTGGGGATCCTGGTGCTGGCGCTGCTCGCGCTGGCGGGTCTGGTGGCCGCGGTGTTCTGCCTTCAGGGCGCTCATCGCAGCCTCAGCCTGCCGAGCCTGGCGGCCGATCTGCACCTGGCCGATCTGCGCCACGGCGTGGCCTCGTTTCTGCATCAGCTCGAGGCGCACGGTCCCGTGGCCGCCGTCTCGGCGTCGTCGGGGGCCGGGGCGATGGCGCTCGGAGTGATGATCCTGGTCGGATCGGTGCTCTCGCCCCGCGAGCGCCTGATCGTGATCGCGCGAGGTGAGGACGGGGTCATCGCAGTGCATCCGCGCCCGCTCGCTCAGGCAGCGACGATGCTCGCCCAGCGGCCGGCCGCGGTTGGTCGCGTCAAGGCCCGGGTGCACCGATCGCGGCGCCGGGGCAGGACTCGACTGCGGGTGAGGGTCGAGGTCGACCAGGTCGAGGTCGAGCGGGTCGAGCAGCTGGCAGGCTCTCCCTCGGCGCCGAAGTCGGGGCTTTCCCGCCCCGAGGTGGCGGCGGCGGTGACGGGGGCATTGGCGCCACTGGCTGATTCGCTGGACTCTGCGCCCCGGGTGCTTGTCAAGCGCGGGCGTGCAGCGCGCAGGAGGCGATGATGCTCCGCGGGCGCGTGCGTGCGAGGCGCTTCCTGCTCGCCGACGGGCTGCTGCGCACGATCACCGCGCTGCTTGCGCTCGCGTTGATCTGGTACGGCGCGATGACGGTTCTGCTGGCGCTGAAGGCCAGTCCGCACGGGGTCAACGGCGTCTCGGCCTACCACACCATCTACACCGCCCTGGCTGAGATCAGGGCCACGGACATCACCGCCAAGGTGCGGACGATCGTGGCGATCTCCGGCGTCGCCTGCTTCCTGATCCTCGCGCCGCTGGCGTGGCGCGCGCTGCCCCGGCCGTATCGGACCCGCGGTGGCGTCGTCGACCTGTCAGTCGACGGGGACCGGGGGACGACGATGATCGCGCCTCGGGTCATCGAACGCGCGGTGGAGGTCGCGGCGCTGGCCCATCCGGCCGTCGTCGAAGCCGCCGGCCGTTGTCGCGAGCACGACGTCAGTCTCGCGGTCACGGTGCGAGAAGCCGGCGAGCTGCCGGACATGCTCACCGCCATCCAGGCTCGGGTGGTCGGCTCCCTCGCGACCCTGCAACTGCCCCGTCGGCCGATCAACGTGACCCTGGCGGGATTTGACCGATCCAACCAAAGGAAGCTTGCCCGATGAACACCAACCAATTCGCCGCCCTGCTCGGATTTGCCTTTGTCGCCGCCTGGATCGGCTTTGGCCTGCTCGACGCGATCCTCTGCCTGGTGGGCGCCGCCGTGCTCTACCTCGCCGTCGCCGTCAGGCAGGGCGAGATCGATCTCGCCGAGCTCCAGGATCGGGTGGGCAGCCGCCGCGCTCCCGGGGGCTCGTCGTCCCCCACCGGGCCGGGAGCACCCGCCCCGCGCCGGAGGGTGGAGTAGATAGGGGTGAGCTCAGCAGGCGGACGGCAGCCGCTTGGACGGCAGCCGCTTGGCCCGCTGGCGCTCGGGGCTGACGCGAACCACGTTCCAGACGATGCCGAGCTTCTCGAGCAGCGCGATCACCAGTCCAGTGAGATCGGAGCATCGCTCCCAGAACGCCAGCCCGTGAAACGCGGAAGTGGGAAACGCATGGTGGTTGTGGTGCCACGCCTCGCCCATCGAAAGCGGCGCGAGCCAGAAAACGTTGCGAGACTCGTCGTCGACGTTGAAGCGCTTGGAGCCGAAGAAGTGACAGACCGAGTTGATCGACCAGGTGACGTGGTGGAGCAGGAACACGCGTACGAATCCGCCCCACAGCAGCGCCGTCAGCGCGCTGCCCAGGCCCCCGCCGATGATCCATCCCAGGGCGAAGGGGATCACGAAGCCAAGCGTGGCCCAGACCCAGAACAGCTTGTCGACCGCCCGGAGCACCCGATCGTTGACCAGATCCCCGGCGAAGCGCTCGCGCTCGGCGGTGCCGACGGACTCGAACAGCCAGCCGATGTGGGCATGCCAGAGGCCCTTCACGCCGCCCCAGAAGCCGGGACCGCTCAGGTGCGGTGAATGGGGATCGCCGTCCTGATCGGTGAAGGCATGGTGCTTGCGATGGTCCGCGACCCAGGTGATCACCGAGCCCTCCACAGCCATCGATCCCATCACCGCGATGATGGCTCGGAAGGCTCTCGATGACTGCAGCGCGCGATGGGTGAACATGCGGTGGTAGCCGAGCGTCACGCCGAGGGCGGTCACAACGTACAGGCCGGCGAGCAGCGCGAGCTCAAGCGGACCGATGGCACGGTTCCACAGCAGCACGATCGCGACGAGCAGTCCGACGAGCGGTAGCGGGACGCCGATCAGGTTGACGATTTTGTTGGCGCGGCTCACGAAGTTGTACGAGCCTACGTGAACGTTGTGCAAGTTTCTCCTACCCTAACCATGATCTGCCGCTGAGAAGTTATTGCTTTGTTCTAAGATCATCGTTCATGGCCGACCAACCCTGGCACGAGCTGCCTCCGGAGATAGCCGGCGTGCTCAGCCCGGTGCTGGCCGAGGTCGCCGACGAGATGATCGACGCAGTGCGCACCATTCCCGCCTACGCGCGTCCGATCGAAGGGCAGTTCGGGGACGGCATTCGGGCGGGTGTGCAGGAGGCGCTGGCACACCTGCTGGCCGAGATCGAGGCCGGCGGACCCGTCGCCCGCTCCGATGTCTACGTTGCCCTGGGACGAGGGGAGATGCGGGCCGGGCGCAGCCTCGACTCCCTGCTGAGCGCCTACCGGGTCGGGGCGCGGGTGGCCTGGCGGCGCTTTGCCTCCGCGGGTGTCGCGGCGGGGCTCGCGCCCAGCACCCTGTACCTGCTCGCCGAGTCGATCTTCGCCTATATCGACGTGCTCTCGGCGCAGTCGGCCGAGGGTCACGCGGCCGAGCAGTCGGCGGCCGCCAGCGAGGCGCAGCGGCGCCGCCGACGCCTGGTGGCGCTGCTGGTGCGCGATCCGGCTGCGGAGACGGGCGCCGTCGAGCATGCGGCCGACGAAGCCCGCTGGACGCTGCCCCGGACGCTTGCGGTGGTGGCGATCGACGGAGGGGGACGCGAGGCGGCGGCCTCGCGCCTGCCGCCCGACAGCCTCGCCGAGACGATCGGTGAGCTGACCTGCGCCGTGGTCCCCGATCCCGAAGGTCCGTTCCGAGCGGCGGCGATCGAACGCGCCGTCGTCGATGCGGGTGCGCGGGCTGGGCTCGGAACCACCGTGCAATGGAGCGCAGCGGGACTCAGCTTTGCCCGCGCCCGCGCCGCTCTGGAGCTCGCGGATGACTCCTGCCCGCTGGTCCTCGCACGGCAGTCCGCCGGCGAGCTGCTGCTGCGAAGCGACCGCCGGCTCGCCGCGGAGCTCGCGTCAGATCGGCTCGCCCCCCTGGCCGAGCTCCCGGCGGGCTCCCGCAGCCGCTTGACCGACACCCTTCGGGCCTGGCTGGCCGAACAGGGGCGTCTCGGTCCTGTGGCTGCGCGGCTGGGGATTCACCCGCAGACCGTGCGCTACCGCTTGGCGCGGCTGCGCGACTGCTTCGGCGGAGACCTCGACGATCCCGACGCCCGATTCTGGCTGGAACTCGCGTTGCGGGTCCGCAGCGAACGTTGAGCGGTAACCGGCTGGAGTTGGTCATCGTACATACGTCCGGCCGGGTACTCCGCGGTTGAGAGCGACCGGCAATCGGGGTAGGGTGCATGTGTCTGTTCCATCAACCAATCAGTTGGCGTCAAATCGACGCTCCGGAGGAGCAAATGATCGTCCTCGGCATCATCCTGCTGATTATCGGATTTATCGCGAAGATCGCCATTCTCTGGACCATCGGGATCATTCTCTTGGTCGTCGGTGCGATTCTCGTCCTGCTCGGATCCATGGGGCGCGCCGTGGGTGGGCGTCGGCACTATTACTGACCTCCGGGGTCGCGCAACCGCCGGCTAGTCGCCGGCGGTACGCGGCTCGGGGCCGGTGCCGGCTCGCGAAACCTCGCGAGCCGGCTGGGGCGGATTCAACGGAGCCAGGCGCGGCTCGTTCGGAGGGCGGGATCACGGGTGGAACGGGCGTTCGTCGACGGTCTTGATCACCTGGCCGGAGGCTGAGCGCCAGATCGCGGTGGTCGGCCAGCCGCCCCGTTGGAATAGGGTTGGGACCGGGATCACGAACACGTCGTCGATGACGTTGCCGGTGGCGCTGAGCGCGGGGAGGTGGTCGGTCCCGTGGCGCGTGGCCGGGAACCGGAGGGTGACGGTCGCGACGCCCGAGGGAACGATCCCGTCCATCACGATCCCGGTGCTCGGGGAGCCGCCCCCGCCGAGCATTCCCGTGTGTTGGATCGTCGCGGCCCTCTGGCCGCCGTCAGTGCCGCTGCTGCCGTTGGAGCGCTCAGCGAACAGGTACACGCCTTCGTGAGCGCTCGTGGTCGTGAGGTTGTATCGGCCCCGCGCGAACTGCTTGTCGCCGTAGCGGAGCGTGACGGCTCGTGTCGAGGGCGAGACCTTGGCCAGCTGCGCGCGCAGCGCGGTGACTTCGAGCCGGTAGCAGCGGTCGGCAGCCGACGCGGTGACAGTGGCGCGCGCCCGACCTTGCCGAGCGGCACCAGGTAGAAGGAGATCCCATCCGCGACGCGGGCGCGATGGATGTACCGGACGTAGACATTGTCGCCTCGGAGCACTGGCGTTAGTTAGCCGACCGAAGGTAGGGATTGGCGGGCAGGCGATCAGCACGGGTTGCGGGTCGGCGCAGAACCGGGAGGGGTCGAGAGCATCGCCGTGCTCGGGCTCCCCTGACTTGTCGTCGCTCCGGTGCGCTCTGCGGAACCGGGCCTACACCCCGGATCCTGCTGCCAGGCCTCGTTGAACGCCGCCGCGGTCGCTCCGAGGTCGGCGTTGCGAGGCGGGGCCCCTACCGGCGGGGAGCTGGTCGTGTGCGCTCATCATGTCTCCCTCAGTCGTTTGCGGAGGCGGCCGAGCCCGCGGTGCACCCGCTGGCGCACGACCGCCTCCGAGCAATCCATCTCGCCCGCGATGTCCGCGTAGGAGCACTCGTCGAGCACGCGCGCGCGGACCGCATCGCGCTGGTGCGCGGACAGCTGGGCCAGCAGCCGGTCCAGACGGCCAGGGTCCCCGAGCGACGCGAGCTCCTCGACCCGCTCGAGGTCGCGGTCATCGAGGACCACCGGCTCGTGGCCCAGCCGCTCGCAAGCAGATCTCTCGACCCGGGCTCGGCGCACGCTGTCAATTGATCTCC
>JBPCPO010000014.1:0-5607 GCA_050999075.1 Solirubrobacteraceae bacterium | reverse complement strand
ACGGCGGCATTCATGACCCGGATCGCCGGGATCGTGAGCTTGCTGCTGACCTCGTTGAGCGTCTGCGCGAACGCGGGGCCCTCGGCCTTGAGAACCTTCTCGTTCACGATCGGTGCCGCGGTCTGGAACCCGAAGATGTGCTTGTTGTCGGTCAGGAGCACGAGGTGGGTCCGGGTGAGCTGAGCGTCGGTGCTGAACACGTCCGCGGTCTGGGCACTGCCACGCTCGAGCGCGGGATACTGCAACCCGATCGCCAGCGGTATGAACTTCAGCTTGGTCAGGCCGTACACCTTGCGCAGTCCGGCCACGCCCTGCAGTCGGTTGAGGTTCTCGGGGGTGTCGGCATAGGTGAAGGCGCCGACCTTCTTGAGGTCGCTGATCGCCGCGAGGTTGTACTTCTTCGCGTAGGCCGGCAGCACGGCGACGGCATTGGTGTCAAAGAACGGCGTCGCGTCCAGCAGTGCGAATCCCCGCTTCTGCTCGAAGCTCTTGGCCGCTTGGTAGGTGGCCGCCTCGGACTGGGGCGACTTGTTCTGTCCCGCGAGAACCGACAGGATCGTGCCCACGTAGTCCGGGTACATCTGGATCTGCCCGCTCGTGAGCGCCTTGTCGATGATCTCGGAGCTTCCGATGTTGCTCTTCAACGTCACCTGGTAGCCCTTGGCCCGCAGCGCCTGGGCGTAGAGCTCACCGAGGACGAACTCCTCGGTGAAGTTCTTGTCGCCGATGGTCACGGCCGGCTTGCCGGTGCCCGGCAGGTTTCCCGACGCGCTCTTGCTGGTGGTGCTCGGGCCGGTGCTCGAGCTGCTGCTGGATCCGGCTCCGGCGCTCGAGCTGCTGCTGGAGCCGCAGGCTCCGAGCGCGAGCGCGGCACACAGGGCGACAGCGGCCCCTCCGACTGGTCTCGGGATCGATCCCCTCATCGCTTCTCCTCCTCCGTTGTGGTTGACATCACGTCAAAGCGCGAGTGCCGCGGAGCGTCACACCCCGGGAGGCGTGACACCGCCGGCGCCACGCGCCCAGGCGCGGTACGTTGGGTCCACGCCGGACATGATGTCACCCTAGGGGGATAGAGTGCTGCCCGCGATGAGCGCGCTCGACTCCGCCGCGGCCGAGATCGTCTTCGACCACGTCACCAAGCGCTACGGGGCTAGCCACCGTCCAGCCATCGATGATCTCTCCTTCACGGTTCCCGCCGGTGAGATCTGCGTCCTGATCGGCCCGTCGGGAGGGGGCAAGACGACCGCGATGAAGATGGTCAATCGGCTGATCTCGATCACCGACGGGGACATCACGATCGACGGGAAGAGCGTCAACGCCCTCGATCCCACGCAACTGCGGCGCGGGATCGGCTACGTGATCCAGCAGATCGGGCTGTTCTCCCACATGACGGTGCAGGAGAACGTCGTGACCGTGCCGAGGCTGCTCGGATGGGAGAAGTCGCGGGGGCGAGAGCGCGCCCGCGAGCTGCTGGAGCTCGTCGGGCTGGAGCCCGACGAGTACGCCGCTCGCTATCCCGCGGAGCTCTCCGGCGGCCAGCGTCAGCGCGTGGGACTGGCCCGGGCGATGGCCGGCGACCCGCCGCTCATGCTCATGGACGAGCCGTTCGGCGCGATCGACCCGATCACCCGGGAGCGGCTGCAGAACGACTTTCTGCGGCTGCATCGGAAGCTGCGAAAGACGGTGATCTTCGTCACACACGACATCGACGAGGCGATCAAGATGGCCGATCGCATCTGCCTGCTGCGCGAAGGGGGACGGCTGGCTCAGTTCGACACCCCCGAGGCGATGCTGGCCAATCCCGTTGACGAGTTCGTGGCCGACTTCGTGGGGGCCGACCGGGGCCTCAAGCGCCTCGGGTTACGTACCTTGGCCGACGTCCCAGGGCTGGCCAGATCATCGTCGGGTGGTGATCCCGGCTGTCCGAGGGCCGGCCCTGAGATGACGCTGCGCGACGCCCTTTCGCTGATGCTGACCGAATGCAGCAGTGATCTCGCCGTTTGCGATGGCGACGGTGACGTGCGCGGCTATCTCACGCTCGATGCCGTCGGGCAGATGCTGCGCGACGGGCGGCGCACCGACGGAGCGCCCGCCGAGGGTCGCGCCGATGGCGCACCGTCGGGGCGACGCGCCGATGGTGCGCCCTCCCGCTCCGGCCAGGCTCCCTGAACGTGGGAGCCGGCGCGCTCGCGCTGCCGCTCGCTCAGAGCGGCCCGGTGATCCCGACCTTCGGTCCGGGAGACCGGTGCATCCGCGCCAACGGCGAGTTCTGCCTGCACTGGTTCCTGACGAACTTCAGCTCGCGGTTCCTGCCGCGGCTGGGAGAGCACGTCAAGATGACCGCGATCGCGATCGCGCTCGGCTTCGTCATCGCCCTCCTGGCGGCTCTGCTCGCCTACCGCTGCGGACGTCTGGAGCTGCCGTTCGCGAACCTGTCGGCGTTCTTCTACACGATCCCGAGCATCGCCTTCTTTCAGATCATGGTGCCGATCACCGGTATCGGCCTGCTGAGCATCGAGATCGCTCTGGTTTCCTACACGCTGTTGATCCTGTTTCGCAACATCCTCACCGGGCTGCGCGAGGTGCCGGCGGAGATGCGCGACGCGGCGGCCGGGATGGGGTTCACGCGCCGTCAGGCGCTGCTGCGAATCGAGCTGCCGTTGGCCCTGCCGACGATCATCGCCGGGCTGCGTATCGCCACCGTGACGACGATCTCGCTGGCGAGCATCGCCGCCTACATCACACCGCTGGGCCTCGGAGCACCGATCTTCAGCGCGATCCAGAGCGGAAGCAACACCGAGCTCGTCGGCGCCAGCCTGCTCTCGATCCTGCTGGCCCTGGTCGCGGATGCGTTGATCGTGACTCTGCAGTGGCTGGCCACACCCTGGCTCCGGGCTCGCGGGCGATCGGCATGAGCAACCTTCTCCACTTCTACTCCCACAACTCGAGCCTGCTGGCGCAGAAGACGTTCGCTCATCTGGGCATTTCGGCTCTGGCGATCGCCATCGCGGTGATCATCGCACTGCCCGCGGCCGTCTACCTCGGTCATCGGCATGCTGGCGCCGTGGTCGCGATCAACACCGCCAATGTCGTCCGTGCGCTGCCCAGCCTGGCGCTGATCGCCATCAGCCTCACCCTGTTCGGCTTGAGCATCCTGAACATCGAGGTGGCGCTCGTCGCGCTCGCGATACCTCCGATCCTCACCAACGCGTTCACCGCAGTCGACAACGTCGATCCCGACGCCGTCGAGTCCGCCCGGGGCATGGGCATGACCGAGGGCCAGATCCTCGCCCGGATCGAGTTGCCGCAGTCCTGGCCACTGATCTTCGCCGGGATCCGCACCGCCAGCGTATACGTGATCGCCACCGCGACGCTGGCGGCGATCGCCGGCGGAGGAGGTCTCGGGGACATCATCGTCAACCAGCCCTCCTACCACCTGGCCGGCGTGGTCGGCGCGGCGCTGGTGGTGGTGGTGCTCGCCTTCGTCGTCGACGGCCTCCTCGGGGTCATCCAGCGGGCCGTGACTCCACGAGGGCTGCGGCACTCCGGTCAGTTGCACACGATCCTGCCGCCGACCGTTTCCTCGGGGGCCGACCCTGGCGCTGTCGCGCCCAAACGGACCTGAGCTCCCGAAGCAGGCCAGAGGCAGGCCGACAGCTTCTCCTCCCCGGTAGGCTGAGGCAACGCCCCGCCGGTTTCCGATCGCCCAATTCCCCAATCCGCCGCTGATCGCGGCGATGGCCGCCGCCGCGCTCGCGCGTACCGCCGATGGCGCGGCCGCGCACAGAGCCGCCTTTGTCTCGCAGCTGGCGCTGCTCGTGTGGGCCTACGAGGAACTCGCCTCGGGCGAGAACTGGTTTCGACGGCTGCTCGGGCTGGCCGGGGGCGCGTACAGCGTCAGGGCGCTGATCGGCCTCGACCAGCCGGCGCAGTAGGCCGTTCGAGCTTCGCCGGGCCCCGGACGCTCACGCGCGTCCCGGGCCTGCTCCATGCGCCCGAGAGGACTCGAACCTCCACGGACTAATCAGTCCACAAGGCCCTCAACCTTGCGCGTCTACCAATTCCGCCACAGGCGCGTGGAGGAGCAGTATATCCGCGAGGCCGGCCTTGGTTTGAGTCTGTCCCCGGGGCGCGCTACATTCACGAACACATGTTCGACAGGTCGCGCTCCCGCGGAGCCAGGCCGGGCAAGGAGTGGACAGATGGACTTGACCAAGCGTCAGCAGGAGATCTTCGATTTCATCAAGCGGTACTCGGCCAAATACGGCTACCCGCCCACGGTCCGCGACATCGGTAAGGCAGTCGGGCTCGCCTCGTCCTCGACCGTTCATGCCCACCTCGCCAATCTCGAGCGGATCGGGTTGCTGCGGCGCGACCCGTCGAAGCCGCGGGCGATCGAGCTGCTGGACCGGGCAGCCGCCGGCGTGCGGAGCTTCGTCCGACCGGGTCTCCCGTTGGTCGGTCAGGTCGCCGCAGGGCAGCCCGTTCTCGCCGAGGAGAACATCGAGGACTACATCGCCACCCCGGACTTCGCGGGAGGGCGCGACGGCGATTATCTGCTGCGCATCAAAGGCGAGTCGATGAAGAACGCGGGCATCCTCGAAGGGGACCTCGTGGTGGTCAGGCCGCAGGACACCGCGGAGGAAGGGGAGATCGTGGTTGCACTGGTCGGCGAGGAGGCCACCGTGAAGCGCTTCTTCCACGAGTCCGACCACGTGCGGTTGCAGCCGGAGAACGAATCGATGGAGCCGATTCGCAGCCGGGACGTGCGGGTCCTCGGGAAAGTGGTCGGTCTGATGCGGAGCATCTCGTGACGACCACTGCTCCCATCCGTCGGGCGCGGTCGCGCCGACCCCTGATGAGTCGGGACAGTGGACCGGCCGTGCCTCGGTTTGAACCTGAATCGCGAGGCTCGGAGGCGTCGTGGAGCGGTGCGGCCGGCGGTCCGACGCTGAACGAGCTTGTGGTCGGCGCATGGGAGGGGCTAGCTGCCCACGCCGTGGTCGGATGTCCGGTCTGTGGAGCCGAAATGGAGCCGCGGTACGGCGCGCACGCGATTGCGATCGAGGGTCGATGCCGACGCTGTGGCTCGACGCTCGCCTAACGGACGAACCAGCGGGCGAGCGCTATGCTCATCGCGCAGGCTGAGCTGTCGCGGAGGCGAAGGAACCTTCGAGGAAAGTCCGGACATCACAGGGCAGGGTGGTCGGTAACGCCGACCCGGGGAAACCCGCGGGAAAGTGCCACAGAAAAGACACCGCCTAAGCCTGGGGCTCTGCAGCTCTCAGGCCGGTAAGGGTGAAATGGTGCGGTAAGAGCGCACCGGCGTCGCGGTGACGCGGCGGCCAGGTAAACCCCACTCGATGCTAGGCCAAGCAGGACCGTTCGTAGGTTGCCCGCCAAGGTCCGGGTAGGCCGCTCAGATGGATGATTGCTCTCGACAGGATCCGGCTTACAGGCCTGCTAACGAGAAGCCCCGCTCCGGCGGGGCTTCTCCATGTCTGGGGAGCCCGCTCCGGCGGAGCTTGCTCACGGAGGCTGGGCAGCCCGCTCCGGCGGTTCCCCGGCCACCCGCGCCAGCGCCGCCCCGTCGAGCCGGTGCAGCTC
>JBPCPO010000006.1:0-20526 GCA_050999075.1 Solirubrobacteraceae bacterium | reverse complement strand
GGTGCTCGTCGAGCAAGAACCTCAAGCGGAGATTGCCGCTTGGGCGGCACGCCATTGCGCTTCGGCACGCTCGTTGTACTCATGCACCCCCGCGAGCCACACGTCTATTTCGTCGCGATTGGCGCCGTAGTAGCGAAGCGCGCTCTCGATCAGCCTCGGATCGACCTCGAGGTAGGCGGCGGTCTCCTTCGCCGAGCCTTCGTTGTCCTTGGCGACCATCACCACCTCCCATACGTCGAGTCCCGTACCGATCACCGCCGGACGCCGCCCGCCCGGCCCGTCGATGAAGTGGATCCCGGGATGCTCGTCCATCCGAATGCCCTCCTCCAAATAGCGTTCGGCCAGCACGGTGTGCTTCTCACCCAGCAGACGCGCGCGCGTTCGCAAACGCTCCAACGTCCGCTTTGACGGCCGCATCGACAGCTGTCCGCGTTCTTGGTTGGCCATCGCGCATACAGCGTATCGCCGCGTATGCCCGCGGATGCGACGCCAGACACGATTGCGTCGGAGTCAGAGACCCCGAAACGGGTTCTCCACTCGCACCCCGCCGTAGTCGGCCCCGTCGCTCAGATCCTCCGAGAGCACCAGGTCGCAGCCCAGTGAGCGACCCGCTTCGAGGATTGCGGCGTCCCAGTAGGAGATACGAAAGCGATCACGCGTCGCCGCCGCCGCAAGCATCAGCTCCGGTGTCATCTCCTGCAGGGTGAAGCGCAGGAACGACTCGACCAGTTTGATCGCCTGCTCGTGAGTGAGCGGATCGGCCCGGGTCTCGCGCGTCGCTTGCACGTAGAACTCCTGCAGCACCTGGACCGAGAGCGCGAGGTCGCCGGCCGCGAGGACCTGGTTCGCACGCTCGGTTTTGTCCCGCTCCTGCACGTCCCGTGAGACCGCGTAGAGGAGGACGTTGGTGTCAACGAACCGCACGCTCGTGGAGCGCGTCGCGCCCAACTCGATCGCGCGCGCGGAAGCTGGTGATCTCGTCCTGCACCTGCCGCTGCTGTTGCTCCAGTCGCGCGAACTCGGTCCCATGGTGGGAGAGCGCACGCAGGTACTCAGCCACGAGCGAGCTGACCGAGGTGCCCCGTTCGGCGGCTCGGATCCGTGCGCTCCGATAGACGTCGTCCGCTACAGAGACAGTAATATTCTTCACAGCTTCACGATAGCACAGCTTCACAGACTGACCGGAGGGATCACCTCCACCCCATCGCGCCGGCTGGAACTCGCCGGCCGGCGGTCGTCACTCCGCGAGCTAAATGGCAACGACGGTGATCGGCACGGTCGTGTGAGCTGCGAGCGCGCGCAGGTCGACCGGATCAGTGGTGAGGACGATCGTGTCCGGGTGTGCGCCGGCGTGCGCCGCGACCACGGCATCGACAGCGGAGATGGTCCCGGGCCGCCCGGTTGCGGTCCGCAGGCGGGCGGCTTCGCGCGCGCGGGTTTCGTCAACGTCGCGGATCTGGCAAGTCCGCAGCAGTCGGTTGGTATGAAAGTCACGACGGTGGTCGCCGGTGAGGGCTTCGGACAAAACCACCGCCGGCACCTGTGCGGGCCACAGTCCCCGCTGGAGCAGTTCCTGAAGTCGCGCCCGCTGACCGGCTAGGGCGCTGAGAGCGCCGGCATCCAGGACCAGGATCACGCCGTCCGGTTTGCCCGGACGGGCATCTGCTGCGGCGGCTCGCCCAGCGCGCGGTCCGCCCACTCCCGGGCCGCTGCCTGCTCGTCGGTTGGAACGGGGCCCAACTCGACGTCGAGTGCGCGGAGGTAGCGGTCGAGAGCGCCGATCCTCTCACGACGGTCCAGCTCCTCGGACAAAGCGTCGGACGAGACCCGGGACACGTTTAACCCCGCGGCCCTCGACCGCTCAAGCAGGTCGTCGGAAACCGTGATATTGACTCGCGCCATGCGCATACTATACACATCTGCACGTTACCTGCGCCCGCGCGATGGGGCAATCGGCGAGCGGATCGAAGCCGGTAGCCTCGCTGAGGCCATGGCGCAACCAGACCCCGCGCTCGCCGACGGTCCGCCCGAGAGCGAGCTGCCCGGCCCCTATCCGGTCGGGTCCTACGCGGCGCAGCTGAAACGGCACCTGCTCGGGCTCGCGCGGGTGCAGCTCGTCGGCGAGATCTGGGGCTTGAGGTTCAGCCGGGTGCGGGTCTACTTCGAGCTGCGCGACGCCCGCGGTGCGCTGGCGTGCTCGATGTGGCGAAACGAGCTCGACGCCCTGGGCGTCACGCTGGCCGAAGGCGCGCGCGTCGTGGTCGGCGGCGGGTGTGACTACTACCCCGGCAGCTCCACCTCGTCCCCGTCGTTCTCGTTCGCGGTCTCGGAGCTGCGGGTGGCGGGCGAAGGCGACCTGCTGGCCCAGCTCGAGCGGCTTCGTCGCAAGCTGGATGCCGACGGCCTGTTCGAGCCACAGAAGCGCCTGCCGCGACCACTGCTCCCGCGCACCATCGGCGTGGTCACCGGGGAGCGGGGCAAGGCGCGCGACGACGTCCTCGCCGGGCTGCGCCGCCGGGGCTGGGGTGGGCGACTGGTATGGGCGTTCGCGCCGGTGCAGGATCGTCACGCGGCGCCCGCGGTGGCGGCGGCCCTGCGCGAGTTGGCCGCGCTCGCGGAGGTCGATGTGGTGATCGTCGCCCGCGGTGGGGGCTCGCTGGCCGATCTGTTCGCGTTCTGCGACGAGGCGCTGTGCCGCACGGTGGCCCTGCTCCGCGTCCCGGTGATCTCGTCGGTGGGTCACCACACCGACCGAACCCTGATCGACGATGTCGCCGCCGTGTGCTGCTCGACGCCCACCCACGCCGCGGAGGCGGCGGTGAGAATCGACTGCCATGCCGCGCGGGCGCAGGGCACCTCGCACGCGCGCCGGCTCCACGACCACGCACGCCGGGCGATCGTGCAGCGCGCGCGAACGCTCGGCCAGCTCTCTCGCGCGCCGACCGAGCACGTCGCCCGTCACCGCCGACACCTGCACCAGCTGCTGCGGGAGCTTCGGGCCAGCGCGGGACGCACAGCGGGCAGCGGACGAGAGCGGGCCGGGGTACACCTGCTGGTGCTGACCCGCAGCGCGACGCGCGCCAGGAGCGCCGGCGCGGCAGCGCGCGGACGCGACCTCGAGCGTCTGGGGCTCGCGCTGGCGGCGCACGACCCCGAGCGAACTCTCGCCCGCGGCTACGCGCTGGTGGCCGACCGTTTGGGGGAGCCGCTCACGTCGGCGGCCGCGACCAGAGCAGCGGGCGACGTGCGGCTGCGCTTCCACGACGACGTGGTCGGCGCGCGTGTCAGCATGGAGACATGAACGTCGAGCGTCAGCCCTCACGCGAGGGAGCGGCGACTCCACCCGAGCCCGCGATCGAGAGCAGCTACGAGTCCGCCGTCGCCCGCGTCGAGGTCATCATCCGGCGCCTGGATTCCGGCGAGGCGGGACTGCGCGAGACGCTCGAGCTCGTCGGGGAGGGGCGCGACCTGGTCGAATACTGCGCCGTCGAGCTCGAGGCGGTCAGCCAGGGACTGCAGGAGCTGCGCCTCGACGAGCTCGTCGCCCGGCTCGAGTCCGGGGGACGAGAGCCATGAGCACCTTCGACCTGCTCGCGCAGCTGCCGCTCGAGGTGGACGGCTACACGCTGCGGGGCCTCGTGGCCCAGGTCTCCAGCGGATTTGAGCGCCTCAGCACCGTCGTTCACCTGCACGGAGGCGGCCTCGAGGGGATCGGCGAGGACGTGGTCTACGACGGCGTGGACCACACGGCAATGCAGGACGCCGGTCCCGTCCAGCCGCTGGCGGGAAGCTACGCGCTCGGGGAGTTCTGCGAGCTGATCGATTCGCTGGACCTGTTCCCGGTCGAGCCCCAGCGCGATGTCTCGCGGCTGTATCGCCGCTGGACGTTCCACAGCGCGGCGCTCGACCTCGCGCTTGCCCAATCCGAGCGCGCCCTGCACGAGGTGCTCGGCCGCGAAGCGCGCCCGGTGACCTTCGTCGTCTCGCTGCGGCTGGGGGAGCCCCCCACGCTCGAGCCGATCGAACGTCGCACATCCCGCTACCCGGCCCTGCGCTTCAAGCTCGACCCGACGAGCTCCTGGGATCCGGAGCTGATCGCGGCGCTGGTACGCACCGAGGCCGTCGACTCGATCGATTTCAAGAGCCTCTACCGGGGCACCGTCGTCGACCAGGCAACCGACCCGGCGCTGTACCGCCGGGTCCTGAAAGCCTTCCCGACCGCCTGGCTCGAGGATCCCGACGTGGTCAATCCCGAAACCGCGATGGTGCTCGCCGCCCATCACCACCGGATCACCTGGGATGCCCCGATCCACTCGATCGCCGACATCGAGGCGCTACGGTTCGCACCCAGGATGGTCAACCTCAAGCCATCGCGGATCGGCGGGCTGCAGCGGCTGTGCGCGACCTACGACTACTGCGCCGAGCACGGTATCGGGGCGTACGGGGGCGGTCAGTTCGAGCTCGGGCCTGGCCGCGGCCAGGCCCAGTACCTCGCTTCGCTGTTTCACCCCGACACGCCCAACGATCTCGCGCCGGTCGGCTACAACCAGACCGACCCCCCGGCCGGGCTGCCCTCCAGTCCGCTGCCGCCGACGCCCGGCGAAGTGGGATTCCGCTGGGGCGGGTAGTGGGGTCAGCGCGATCCAGACGAGTTCTCAGCGGAGCGCTGGCAGGCGTTCTGGCCGTGTTCGGCGCGTTGGCGTGCGGATCAAGCTCTGACCAGCGCGGCTCGGGGGCGAGCCACCCTCCGAGAGGGAGGGGCACCGCCCAACGAGGCCCCGGCGCCGGCAAGCCGGCAGTGACGCTTGGCAGCAAGAACTTCACCGAGGAGCTCATTCTGGGACAGCTGTACATCCAGGCGCTGCGCGCCAAGGGCTTCGCGGTCACGTCCAGAGAGAACATCGGGTCCTCAGAGGTCGTCGCGCGCCAGCTCAACGAAGGCCAGATCGACGGGTATCCCGAGTACACCGGGACGATCCTGTCCGCGCTCGCCCACCAGACCGCCCACCCGGCGAGCGCCGCCCAGGCCTATCGGCGGGCGGCGCAGTTCGAACGGGGACAGGGTGCGACCGTGCTCGACATGGCGTCCGCGCACAACACCGACGTGCTGATCACCAAGCCCGCCTACGCGACGCGGCATCGGTTGAGCTCGCTCGCGGATCTGGCCCGACTCGGCCCGTCGACGGTTCTGGCCGGCCCACCCGAGTTCAGGACGCGCTTTGACGGCATGGTCGGCCTGAGGCGGGCCTACGGCGTCAGCGCGCTCCGGTTTCTCCCCGAGAGGATCGGCAGTCAGTACCGGGCACTCGAGCAGGGGCGCGCGCAGGTCGCCGCGGTGTTCACCACCGACGGCCACCTCGTCCAGGACCGCTTCACGCTGCTCAGGGATCCACGGGGCATCTTCGGCTTTCAGAACGTCACGTTCGTGATCCGCAACGAGGTGCTGGCCCGGGAGGGCGACGCGTTCAAGCAGACGATCAACGCTGTCAGTGCGAAGCTCAGCACTCAGGCGCTGCGCGTGATGAACGCCGACGTGGATCTCGACGAGCAGAGTCCCACGGCGGTTGCCCGGCAGTTCCTGGGGGCAAACGGGCTGCTGTGAGCCCGCCGTCGTCGTATCCATCGCCGCTACGCCCCCCGCCGCTGCCCGAACGGCCACCACAGAAGCACCGCGCACGCCAGCCATGTCGTGGCCGCTTCGCAGGTGAGGGCCACGACACCGAGCGGATCGAGCCACTGACCGACATCGTCTCCAAGCTTTGGGAGGCCGACGGAACGAGAGAAAACGTAGGCGAGCGCCGCGGCCGATGTGAGCGCCCCGGCCGACGCCCAAACCGAGCGGGTGTCGCAGGCGATGAGAACGACCGCGATCATCAGGCACGCGCCGGCCAAGGCGATGAACAGCACGGCCGCGTACGGCGCCTCGCGCAGATGGGCGGGCACCAAGGCCACGTGGGCGGCCGCGATGACGATGATCAAGGCGGCGCAAGGCCAGCGCAAGGGAGAATCGGTGGTTGAGAAATGTCCGTGCACGTGGTTGGCGGCGGCAGTTCGCTGAGCACGGCCGCCGCCCAGGCAGATCACCCGGGCGGCGGAGGGTGCCGTCAGCTCAGCGCACCACTTTCAGGGTCCGCTCCATCCCGAGCGTGGTGTGCTCGCGGTGATCCTGAGTGTCCATGAAGCAGGCCACTACGTAGGTGCCGGGCCTCAGGTCGAGACGCTGCTGCTCGGAGGCCTGGTAGGACAGCGGGCCTGCTCCTGCCACGGTGCCCAGGCTCATCGGAATCTGCCTGTCCTTGCCCGCGCGCAGGAGCCGCATGATCCGTGCCGCAGGAAAGTCTCGCGTGGCCCTGAACACGAGGAACATGTGGACGACGTAGCCGTCGTTCTGCCAGCGCACGAGCGAGCCCGAGCGCAGGGTGCCCGCGCCGCGGAAGGCGAACTCGATCGCTCGCACCGTCGCCGCGGGCCTCGGTAGCGCCGCGGGATGGTCAGACTGGCCGATCGTGAACGTCGTGATCGGCGGCGGGCCCGAGGAGGGACCCGGTCCGTTGAAACCGGCCGCATCGAGCGCGAGGTAGTTGCCGGGCTGCAGATCGACCTGCACGTGCGTGGCCGTCCCCTTGGGCGCGTTGGGGTCGAAGACGATCGCGCCGATTCGGCGCACGGGATTGGGATCCTGTCCCGTCGACTTCAGCACCGCGAGCGCCTGGCCGTCGCTGACGCCGGGATTCAGGTGGATGAAGACCGGGTTGCCGACGGGCTCACCGGTGGTGTTGGTGACGACGTCAACGGCGCCCGACATCTTCTGGCCGCTGACGGCCATCGCCTTACCGGTCAGGGTGACGTTGAGCTGTGGCAGTGCGGCGGCGGTGCTCCCGGCACTCGACGCGAGCGCCACGCCGCCGCCCGCGATGGCCAGCGCGCAACCGGCCATCAGGCCGCAGGCGAGCTTGCGATGGATGGGCATGATGAGTCTCCTCCGATGTCTTGGTTGATGGTCAGGCGCCAGCAATGGGGCCAGTCTCTCGCTGGTCCAGCGGCGCAACCATGGGGTGAGCAGGCGTTACGCGGTACGGCTATCCGTACCAGGAGCCTCAGCCGCGTCCGGCGGGGTCCGCTCGGAAGCCTTCGCGCCGCCTTCCGAGGGCCCGGCGGCCGCTTCGGCCACGAGCTCTGCGGCCCGGAACGGGATCCGAGCTCGCACCCGCGTTCCGGCCCCGGGTGGGCTGATCACGCTGAAGGTCCCGTCGAGCGCTCCGACCCGGTCGCCCAGCCCCAGCAACCCGGAGCCGCCACGCTCGTCGGCGCCGCCGACGCCGTCGTCTTGGCACTCGACGACGATGTCCCCGCCCTCTTGACGGGCCCGAATCGTGGCCAGGCTGGCGTGCGCGTACTTGAGGACGTTGGTCAGCGCCTCGGCGATCACGAAGTACGCCGCCGCCTCCACGGGGGCGGGCGGCCGCACCGGCAGCTCGCACTCGCAGGTCACGTCGAGCGGCGCACGCTCAGCCAGCGCGGAGAGCGCCGGCTCGAGCCCGCGATCGCTCAGGATCGCCGGATGGATGCCGCGCGCGAGCTCCCGCAGATCGGCCAGCGCCGCGGAGAGCTTCTCGTCGATTCGATCGATCATCTCACTGGCCTCCGGGTTCGCGCCGACGCGGCCGCGCAGCAGTCTGAGCTCGATCGCCAGCGCGACGAGCTGCTGCTGAGCCCCATCGTGCAGGTCGCGCTCGAGCTTGCGCCGGGCGGAGTTCGAGGCCTCGACGATGCGAACGCGCGATGCCCGGAGCTCCTCGACGCGCGCGCGCAGATCCGCCTTGAGCTGCTCGTTGTCCAGCGCCAGCGACGCCGCCGCGGCGGCCGCCTGCACCAGCTCCCGACTGGCGTCGATGCTCGCGTCGTGGATGATCGCGGCGACCCGTCGCCCGCCGTAGTCAACGGCGGTCCAGGCTCGGTCAGAGCCGGCCTCGGGCAACGGCACCGGGCGCCCGCGCTCGTCGACGAACATGTTGCGATCCGACAGCCAGTACGCGATCGACAGCGTGTGGTCGCCGAGGCTGGCAGCGAGCCGCTCGCGCACTGGAGTGCCGGCCGCCAGGCTCGTGACCAGCAGGGCCCTCGCCAGCGCGCGCAGGCTGAACGCCGCCGCATCGGCCACCGCGGCCGTCAGGATCGCGACCGGCACGGCCAGCAGGCACAGTGCGACCCCGAGCACCGGTCCGAGCCTGAATGGCCCCACGAAACCGTCCTGAGCCCCGGTCACTCCGCGCACACCGAGCACGAGAAGCAAGCCCAGCAGCGCGATGCCGATGGCGATCCCGAACGCGGCGAGCCCGGTGACGGGAAGCTTCAGTGCCAGCAGAGAGAACGCGCGCCAGAACGGACCGCCGCTGAGCCTCTGACGCACCCGCTGCCAGGCGCTGCGTTCGCGATCGGTGCGCAACGGCGGCAGCGGCGGGATTCGCGCCCCGAGCAGCCGGTTGGCAAGCGTGCGCTCGAGCTTGGCACAGCGCCACAGAGCGGTCGAGCCGGCGAGCAGCAGAGGCAGGCCGATCCACAGGACCCCCAGCACGGCACCGAGAAGGAACCCCCCCGCGATCAGCGCCGTGTAGAGCAGTCCGAGCGGCAGCCCGAGCGCCACATACACGAGCTCCTTCAGCACGCGTTCGCTGTGGTAGTCGGGCTCACGGCGCCCCGGCAGGGGGCCGGGCGCTGGGAACGAGCTCACAGGCCGCCCTCCACGGCAACATTGCCGCTTGTGCTGTGCACGTCGATTGTGAATGGGGCCATGGCGCTGGAAACCACCCCTGTCACGCGCTGCCTCCCCCTGCCCGAGCTCGCCCTGATCCGGTAGCGCCCGGGCGGCACGAGCGCAATCGCGTTACCGCTGCCCGAGCGCAGCTCGAGGCGCTCCGGGGCGCAAGCCGTCGCGACGCGCAGGTTCCCGGAGACGCTCGTGGCCGACAGGGTGAAGCCGCAGTACGCGTCGACGTCGACGTTGCCCGATCGTGTCTGAACCGCTGCGCCGCCGCGAAAGCCCGTCAGGCGGACATCGCCGCGGGTGCTCTGCACGTCGACCGTCACGCTTTCGGGAACCGCCAGTTCGTAGGAGGAGGAGCAGGAGCCAAGGACGATGCGTGGGCAGCCAGAGAAGATGCGCAGCACCCCGTCGACGAGCGAACGCCGTTCGCGCGCGGCGTGTCCGAATGAGATCTCGTCGGTTCGCCGCACCTGCACGATCGATGAGCTGTCACCGACGATGAGCGCGGTCCCCGAGGACAGTCGCAGCTCGATCCGCGTCAGCGGTTCAGTGATGGCATACGTGGTGACCCTGGAATGCCGTGTGGCGAGCCAGCCGATGCCCATGGGGAGCACGACGAGGACGAGTATCACGGCGGATGCGAGGACCGCCGCAGGCCATCCGCGCGGACGCCGCAGCGATCGCATGCCGATCAGGCGTGCCGGGGCGGAGTCATCGATCGATGGACGGCGCACGGTTTCGCGCTGGCGTCATACGGTCAAGCGCGCAGGAAGGTGAGTACGGCGAGCACCCGGCGGTGGTCATCCTCGGCGATGGGTAGCCTGAGCTTGGAGAGGATGCTCGTCACATGCTTCTCGACCGCTCGTTCGGTGATCACCAGGCGGGTTCCGATTGCATGGTTGGAACGACCCTCGGCCATGAGCTCGAGCACCTGTCGCTCACGCTGGCTGAGCTCCTCGAGCGGGTCCTGCTTACGGTGACGCCGGAGCAGTTGACTAACGACCTGCGGGTCGATCACCGAACCGCGATGGGCGACCCGGCGAACCGCATCGAGCAGCGTGTCGACGTCGGTGATGCGCTCCTTGAGCAGGTAACCGACTCCCTGGTCGGATTCACCGATCAACTCGATCGCGTACTCCCCCTCGATGTACTGCGAGAGCACCAGGACGCCGGTATCCGGCTGCTCGCGGCGGATGCGCAGCGCGGCGCGCAGCCCGTCGTCGGTGTTGTCCGGCGGCATGCGAACGTCGATGATGGCCACGTTCGGCTTGTGTGCGCGGGCCTTTCGCAGCAGGTCCTCGGCGTCACCCGCCTGCGCGACGACCACGCATCCGCCCTCCTCCAGCAGGCGGACTATGCCCTCCCGGAGAAGGACCGAGTCGTCGGCGACGAGGACCCGCAGCGCCTCGCCCGTGACATCCTCACCGGTCAAGCTGGCGCCTCACGCAGCGAGGAGGGCGCGCACGCTGTCTCCGGAGAGGTCGGCCTTGGCGACGAAGCCAAGCGCTCCGCAGGCCTCGACGAGAGGACCGAAGTCACGCCCGTCCCGGCTGGAGATGAGGATCACGGCCGGCGGCGAGCTCGTTCGCGTCACCCGAGTGGCCACCTCGAAGCCGTCGGTGTCGGGCAGCTGGACGTCGAGCAAGATCAGGTCGGGGTCCAGCGCGGTCAGCTGCTCGATCGCCGATCGACCATCCTCGGCTTCGCCGATGACCTCGAAGCCCTCCGCCTCGAGCAGCAACCTGGCGCTGGCCCGGAATGTCGGGTGGTCGTCGACTATCAGGACCGTTGTCCTCATCTCGTGGGCCATTGTGCCCGACGCGAACGGACGGCGACCTGGTATGTCAGCATGCCGGGGCGGCCTGCGCCTCAGTCCGCCAGCGCGCCACCGAGCTGCGCAGCGTGCCGATCGAGGCAAGCCCAGAAGCCGCCGGCAGCCATACCGCAACCGCGCGGTAGCCAAGCACCGCCGCGATCGTCGCCCCCGCCGGCGTGCCCAGTGCGAGCAGTGCCCCGATGAGCCCACCGCTGAGGCTGCCGGGAATGGGCAGCACGTTGAGCATCGTCCCCAGGAAGTAGGCCAGCACCAGCCCCGGAAGCGGCAGCACGACACCGAACGCGTGGAGCATCGTGAACAGCACGGCGATGTCGAAACCCCACCACGCCAGTGCGCCGAGCAACGCGGCGTGAGGGCGGCGAAGCTCAAGCCAGCTGCGCCGCAGTGCCCGGCGAACGGCGGGTAGCTGCTCCTTGGCGCGCCGCGCGGCGCGAGCAAGCCGGCCGGAGCCCTGCCCCGTGCGGCCCAGCGCGCCCCCAAGCAGCGCCGGCGCTGCGACCAGGCCCAGCACCGCCAGCGTGATGCCGATCCCGACCACGGTTCCCACGATCCCCAGCGCACGTCCGTGACCGACGCTCACGAGTCCCAGCGCCACCGCGCCTCCACACGTGACGAGGGCCGCCACGTAGACCGCGTAGAGCAGCAGCAGGAAAGCCAGCAGGCGTTCCGCCAGTTCCTGGGGACGGACACCGTGGGCGCGCAGTGCCCAGACCGTCACCGCGACACCCCCGAGGCCGGCCGTGGGCAGGAGCCTCGTGGCAGCGGTCCCGGCGAGCGTTATGTCGTAGGAGTCCTTGAGGCGCAGCCGCGGACTCGCGCCCGAGACCACGCGGTGCAGCAGCAGCACGTAGCCACCAACCGATCCGGCCTCGAACAGCGCTCCCACGGCCACCAGCTGCCAGTTTGCGTGCAGCGCTCGGTCGAGGGCGGCGATGAAGTCGCGGCCGTGGAGCGCGAGCACCACCCCGAAGATGATGGCCGCGGCGACCGAGAGCAGCGAAGTGACCCAGCCGGTCCCGGTCGTCTTGGATCGAGCGGTCGACGAGATCTCGCGGGTGAGCAGCAGCAGCCCACTTCCCGGCAGGTTGGCGGTCGAAGGGAGGAGCACGCGCCGAGCTTCCCACCAATGCAGGCGACGCGCCATGGGGCAGCCCCGCGGCCGCAGGTGCGGTTATCCCCACCTGGATTGATCCCGGCGAATCTCAGCCTGTGGTCACTCATCCGGTTTAGTAAGCGACGCTGTGGAGAGACTGGCGATCATGGCATCAGGACTGTCGGGCACAACTGCCCTCGTCACCGGCGCTTCGAGCGGAATCGGCGCGGCGACCGCGCTGGCCCTCGCCGATCAAGGGGCCTCCGTGGCCATCGCCGCCCGCCGCGCGGACCGGCTGCAAGCCCTGGCGAGCAGGATTCGTGAGTCCGGAGGCACGGCGTGTGTGCTGGAGACGGACTTGAGCACCCGCGGGGACGCCCAGCAGGTGGTGCAGAAGGCCGTCTCCGAGCTCGGCCGCTTGGACATCCTCGTCAACAACGCCGGCGTGATGCTGCTCGGGCCGGTGCAGGACGCGCCGCTGGAGGAGTGGGAGCGGATGATCGAAGTGAACGTCCTCGGACTGCTCTACTGCGCTCACGCCGCGGCGCCCGAGCTGCTGAAGGCGGCGGAGGACTCGCCCCGCGGCGTCGCGGACCTCGTCAACATCAGCTCGGTCGCGGGTCGCGTGGCCCGGCGCGGCAGTGGCGTCTACAACCTGACCAAGCACGGCGTCGGCGCATTCAGCGAGTCGCTGCGACAGGAGCTCACGACTCGCCACGTGCGCGTGTCGCTGATCGAGCCCGGCGCGGTCGACACCGAGCTGGCCTCGCACAACCGCCCCGAGATCCAGGACCAGATGGCCAAGCGCTTCGGGCACATCGAGACCCTGCGAGCGAGCGACATCGCCGACGCGATCACCTACGTCGTCACCCGGCCGCGCCGCGTGGCCATCAACGAGGTTCTGATCCGCCCCACCGAGCAGGAGAGCTGATCACGCCGCCATCACCGCAACGTCGTAGCGTGCGATCGCCGTATCGCGGGTGACGATGGTCAGACTCTCGAGCTGAGCCTGGGCGACGAGCATGCGGTCGAATGGATCGCGGTGGTGAAGGGGAAGCAGGCCCGCTCGCTCGCCATGCGCAAATCTGATCGCCAGCTCCCCCAGCATGCATCCCCGGGTCGCCTGAACGATCTCAGAGACGGTCGCCCGCAGACGCCCGGCACGGATCTTGATCGCAATTTCCCAGATACTCACCGCGCTGACGAGAACTACATTCGACGGTTCTGCGATCGCCGCGTGCGCACTTGCCCGCAGCGGCCCATCAGCGTGCCACCACAGAAGCGCGTGCGTGTCGAGCAGCAGACGCAAACGGTCAGTCGATCATCCCGAAGTCGCGCAACATCTCGTCTGGCAGCGGATCGTCAAAATTCTCCCCGATGAAGATCTTGCCCTTCAACGCTCCAGGCTGGCGCGGCTCGCGCACCTGCTCATGCTTAACGAGCTTCGCGACCGGCTTGCCCGCCCTCGCGATCACGATCTCCTCGCCCGCCTCGACTCCGGCCAGCAGCTGGGAAAGGTGCGTCTTAGCCTCATGGACGTTCACCTGGCGCACAGCCTTAGTCTAGGTTAGTCCGCACCTTCTCGAACTCTGAGCCGCTCGGGCTGCGGACCGAGCGCTGACCTCAGCGGGTCAGCACGTCGACTAGACCCGGGAAGCGCTGCTCGAGGTCCTCGCGGCGCAGGGAGATCAGGCGAAGCGTTCCCTCGGCGCGGGTGCGGGTGACGCCTGCCTCGCGCAGCAGGCGCATGTGATAGGAGCCGGTCGAGGGCGGGAGGTCCAGGGCACCGGAAACCTCGCCACACATGCGGGGTCGACCGTCGGCGAGCAGACGGACGATCTCGAGCCGTACGGGATCGCCGAGCGTTCGCATCACCGTCGCCAGATCGAGCGCCGCCGCGGCCGGGTGGGGGATCTTCTCCCGCGGGATGGCCGGAGTCGACATCGGGAGCATGATATAACGTTCTGAACTTCCATGATATTGGAAACATGAAAGAAGGTGGTCGTTCCGATGCCCCCAAACCGCTCGCCCTCACCCGCCCCCCGATCGCTCTCACCCGCCCCCGCCCGCCGGATGCTCTCACCTCGTCTCTCCTACGCCCTCGTCGCGGCAGTGATCGGCCTGGCGCTGTTCGCGTCCGGAACGCCGTCCCCGCTGTACGCCACCTATCGCCAGCTGTGGGGGTTCTCCCCCGTCGTGCTGACGCTCGTTTACGCGACGTACGCCTTCGGTGTGCTCGCGAGCCTGATCCTCGCCGGCCGGATCTCCGACGAAGTGGGACGGCGCCCTGTGCTGCTGGGCGCGCTGGGAACCCTGATGGGAGCCACGATCCTGTTCATGCTGGCCGACTCGGTCGCGTGGCTGTTCGCCGCCCGCGCCGTGCAGGGCCTGGCCACCGGCCTCGCGCTCGGAGCTGCCAGCGCGGCATTGCTCGACCTGCACCCGCAGCGCGACCCATCCGGGGTCGGTCTGACCAACGGCGTGGTGAGCGCCGGGGGCATGGGCCTGGGGGTGTTCGTGTCGGCGGCGTTGGTCGAGCTCGCGCCGGAACCGCGCGTGCTCCCCTACGTGGCGCTGTTCGTGCTATTCGCGGTCGCCTTCGGCGCCGCGCTGCGGATGCCCGAGCCCGTCGCAACCCGCTCGCGCCTGCGGCTGACCCCCCAGCGTCCGAGCGTTCCGCCGGCGGCGCGTCGCGCCTTCCTGCTCGCAGCGCTCGGAGTGACGTCGTCGTGGTCGATCGGTGGCCTGTTCCTGTCCCTCGGCCCCGAGCTCGCGGGAAGCCTGTTCCACACCCGCGACCAGCTCGTGGTCGGCCTCAGCGTCCTGGCGCTGGCCGGTACGGCCGCGCTCGCGCAGCTCGTGTTCAGGCGCACGGTGCCGTGGGCCGGTGCGGCGGCTGGGTCGGTGGCGCTCGCTGCCGGCATGGTCGCGATCGTGGTCGCCGCGTCCGTAGCCTCCGGCCCGCTCTATCTCGCCGGTGCGGTTCTGGCCGGTGCCGGCTTCGGGGTGGCCTTCCTGGGCGCGCTGCGTGCTCTGTCGGCGGCGATCCCGGCCGAGCACCGAGGAGCGGTGATGTCCGCCTTCTACGTCGTCGCCTACTCAGCCCTGTCGCTGCCCGCGATCCTCGCCGGCGCCCTCGTCACCCCACTGGGCCTCTACTCGACGTTCGAGATCTTCGGCAGCGTCATCGCGGCGCTCGCGCTGATCGTCGCGGTGCAGGCGTGGCGCACGCGGCCACGAGCCGACCCGGTTTCCGCGGGTCTGCGCTGCGACGTGGCCGCGTGAGCCCGCCGCTTGCGCTACGTCGCGATCGCGTGAGCCGCTGCTGCGCTACAAGGTGATCGCGTGAGCCGGTTCGGACCCGCTCCCGCGCACCTCGGACGCGCCCGCGCGAGACTCGACCCCGGCGCGCACTTCGGACCCGCCCGCGCCTGCGCCTGCGCCTGCGCCTGCGCGAGGCTCGACCCCCGCCAGCGCGCAGGCGAGCAGGCGGCGCAGAGTGGCACGGTCCTCGGCGCTGAGCGTTGCCAGGATGGCCTCCTCAATCCGCTCCTGGGCCTCCTCGGCACGCCGCAGCGCCTCCTCGCCGGCCGAGGTCAATTGGACGAGGTGGCGCCGGCGATCCGCGGGATCGCGACGACGCTGGGCGAGGTCGGCGGCCTCGAGCTCGTTCAGCAGCAGCACGAGGTTGTTCGCGTCCATGCACAGCACGTCAGCCAGATCGTGCTGGGGCGCGATCGGATGGTCGCGCAGGTAGCTGAGCATCACGAAGTGACGGAGAGTCATCCCAAGCAGCTGCTCTGAGCTGCGGCGATAGACGATCTTCGCCAGCCGGGTCAACAGCACCAAGGATCCGTGGGGGCTGTCGATATCGATCATCTTCGAGATCGTAGCATTGGGCACATACAGTCATTCGGTCGGTGATGATCTGTGCTAGGGTGATCATCAATGTCACATGGGAAATTCCTATGGGCCAGGGTCCTCCCCCACAACCGCCGGAGTCACATGCGTTCCATCGCCCTCACGTCCAATCCAGCCCACCACGATCGTCGCCGCTGGATCGCGCTCGTCGTCGTCTGTCTCGCGCAGTTGATGAGTGTGCTCGACTCGACTGTGGTCAACGTCGCGTTGCCCGCGATCCAGCGCGATCTGCACTTCACGCAGTCGAGCCTGACCTGGGTCATCAACGCCTACCTGATCACGTTCGGGAGCTTCCTGCTGCTGGCCGGCCGGCTTGGCGACCTGATCGGCCGCAAGCGCGTGTTTCTCGGCGGCGTGCTTCTGTTCACGGTCGCCTCGGCCGCGTGCGGACTGGCAGACAGCCAGGCGCTGCTGATCACCGCGCGCTTCATCCAGGGCACAGGAGGCGCGCTGTCGGTGTCGGCGATCCTCGCGATCATCGTCACCGAGTTTCCGCAGCCGGGCGACCGCGCCAAGGCGATGAGCGCCTACATGTTCGTCGTCGTCAGCGGTGGCTCGGTAGGCCTGCTGGCCGGGGGTGCGCTGACGCAGGCGCTGAACTGGCACTGGATCTTCTTCATCAATCTTCCGATCGGCGTCGTGACGCTCTTGCTCGGCAATGCCCTGATCAAGGAGAACAAGGGCCTCGGCCTGAGCCAGGGCGTCGACGTGCTCGGGTCGATCCTCGTGACCGTGGCGTTGATGATCGGCGTCTACGCGATCGTCGAGGTTCCCAAGTACGGCTGGGGCTCGGTGCACACGCTCGGCTTCGGCACCCTGGCGGTCGCGCTGCTCGCCGCCTTCCTGACCGTGGAGGCGCGCATCGCCAACCCGATCATGCCGTTGCGAATCCTGCGGTTGCGGGGGCTGATCGGCTCCAGCGCCGTGCGCGGCTTCCTCGTCACGGGAATGTTCACCACGTTCTTCCTCGGCGCGCTGTATCTCCAGCACGTGCTCCATTACAGCGCCGTGCGTACCGGCCTGGCCTTCATGCCGATGACGCTCACCGTCGCGGTGCTCTCGCTCGGCGTCACCGCGCGGGTCGTGGCGCGCTTGGGCCCGATGCGGACGCTGGTCCCGGGCCTGCTCTCGTGCGCGGTCTCGCTCGTCCTGCTCTCCACGGCCGGAGTTCACGCGAGCTATTTCCCGACCCTGTTCTTCGCCTACCTCCTGCTCGGTCTCGGGGCCGGAAGCGCGTTCATGCCGCTGCTGACGATCGCGATGGCCGACGTGCCGGCCCGCGACGCGGGCCTGGGCTCGGGCATCGTCAACGTCTCGATGCAGATCTCTGCCGCCCTCGGCCTCGCCGTGCTGAGCACGATCGCCACCGGTCACACCAAGTCGCTCAGCGCCCACGGGCAGGGTGCGGCCGTGGCGCTGACCGGCGGCTACCACCTCGCATTCGCGATCGCGGCGATCAGCGTCGTGATCGGCGCGCTCGTCGCGCTCGTGGTGTTGCGTCCGATCGGGGCCAGCACCCGGGCCAGCGTTGCCGGCGAGGCGACCGGTGCCGACTCGCCGAGCGAGGCGGAGCTGGACCCGGCTCTCGCGGCGACGGCGAGCGAGGCGGAGCTCGAGCCCCAGCCCGCCTGAGCGGGCGATATCGTCACCGGCATGGCACGAATCGCGCACCGGATCATCTCTGATGAGGTGGAGCTGCGGGCGCTGATCGGTCATCCCACGGAGCTGATCGAGCTCAAGGTCTCTGATCGGCGCAACGAGCTGACGCGGCAGTTCATCGAGGGCTCGCCGTTCGTCTGCGTGGCCACGTCGTCCACGGATGGTGGGCTCGACGTATCGCCTCGCGGCGATCCGCCCGGGTTCGTGCGGATCCTGGACGAGCGCACGCTGCTGATCCCCGAGCGTCCAGGCAACCGGCTCGCCGACACGTTGACCAACCTTCTCCAGGACCCGCGGATCGCGCTGCTCTTCCTGATCCCGGGGATCGGTGACACCTTCCGCGTCAATGGCCGGGGCGTGATCGTCGACGATCCCGAACTGCTGTCACCTTGTGCCGTCGAGGACAAGCCTCCGCGACTCGGGATCCTCGTCACGATCGAAGAGGTCTTCACCCACTGCCCCAAGGCGATGATCCGCTCGCAGATCTGGAGCACCGAAGGACACATCGCGCGCTCTGAGCTGCCCAGCTCGGGCTCGATCCTTCGCTCGCTCGTCGATCCGGCGTTCGATGCCGACGGGTATGACCAAGCTCGAGCGGAGCGATACCGGCGTCGGGAAGGCCTGTACTAGCCCGTACGAACCCTTGCCGATCCGGGCGCCTTGCGTCGCGCTCGACCCGCGAAACCCCCCGGCGAGAGCTCATTCGAGCTCGGGTGGGAGGACCTTCGGCCCGTCGGGGTAGAGCCGGGCAAGCTGCTCGTCGGTCATCTCGAGCGTGTTCGCCGGCTCCGGCGGAGCTCCGACGACAAGCCACAGCTGATCACGATCGGTGTCGTTGAACGCCTGACGCACTGTGTCCGGGGCTACCAGAAGCGCGCTGAGCGGCGCCAGGGTGAGGAGGTCCTCGGCAACGCGCATGCGTCCGGTCCCTTCGAGCACGAAATAGAGCTCCGTCGTCTCGTTGTGGCGGTGGCGTGTCGAGGCCTGACCGGGTCGCAGGCGCCACAGCCGCGCGCCAAGTGTCTCGGCTCCGAGCTGGCGCGCGAGATCGGTGTTCAGCACTCCCATCTGGTTCGAGGGTCGCCAGCAGGCATCGTGGGCGCCGAGCACCCGATAGCTGATCTCACTTCTGCTCATGTGACGTCTCCTCTGCCGATGCCCGCCGGCGATCCCGGTAGGACTGGGTCTTGGCGCGGTTCCCGCACGCAGCCATGGCGCACCAGCGACGCCGGCCGGGCCTCGAGGTGTCCAGGAACAGCAGCGCGCAATCAGGCGCGGCGCACTCGCGTACGCGGACCGAGAGCGGGCCGGACAGGAGGTCGATCGCGTCGCGCGCGACCGTCGACAACGCCGCCCGCACCGGTCGCTCCGACGCCCACGTGACCTGCCGGGCATCGGAACTCAGTTCCGGCTGCAGGGGTGGGGCGGCGGCGATGCGGTTGATCAGCTCGACGTCATCCGTGGCGGGCCACCCGTTCCCAGCCAGCTTGGCCGTTCGATGGATCGCCTCGCGCAGCGCTCGCGCCTGCTCGAGCTCGAGCTCGCTCACCTGAGGTGCGGTTTCCAACAGGGGGGCTTGTACCAGCCAGCGAGCTAGATCGTCGGGTGTCCGCAGGCGCTCGAACGAACGCCGCCAGCGCTCCCCCACCGTCGCCGCGAAGTCCAAGCACGTCCGCCCACCCTTGAAGTGGAAGCGAAGCTCCCCCGGCGGAAGGTCGTCGAGCACGATAGCCACAGCAACCAGTATAACCGGTGTTGGAAGCCCACGGCCGAGCGGGCACGCCCGGGATCCGGGGGCTACAGCACAACCCTCGGCGAGTCAGTCGAGGGTCGTGCTATGAGCCCCGCCCCGCGGGGCTCAGAGCACACACGTCATCCAGGGCCTCGACGGTTGTGCTCTAACCCCCGCCGCCGGCCGCCCACGGGGCCACCCGAGCCGTCCAACCACGCGTCCCGCCGGGCCCACCGCCAGCGCTGATCCGATTGACGCTACCCGAGGCCGTGGGCGGCCAGGAACCCGCGGTCGACCTCAGCGGGGCTGCGATGGTCAACGTCGCCTGCTTCATGCCCAGCAGTCCCTCGTAGCGGGTCTGGTTCTCGGGCGGAGCGTCGTATGGCGGCGGCCGTTGTTGATCGGGGCGTTCTGGATCATGGCCGTCGCCCTCGTCGTGCTCGGCGGATGGAGCGCCGCGCCGGGAGTTGTCGTCATCGCGTGCTTTGCCGTGTTCTTCGTTCTTCAATGCCGCCGCCGGGGACCTGACCGGCGTCTATCCCAGCGAGATCTTTTCCTCCGAGCTGCGCGCCAGCGGGATCGGACTCGCCGCGGCGGCGAGCCGACTCGGGGCCGCCGCCGGCACGTTCCTGCTCCCGATCGGCATATCGCACATCGGGGTCGGGGCGAGCGTGCTGATCGGCGCGGCGGTCTGCGCCGTCGGCGCCTTCGTCTCGCACGTCTGGGCACCTGAGACCACCGGCCTGTCGCTCACCAAGACCGGGCAGTTCAAGCCCGTCGGCGTGCAGGCAGCGGAGCGGCCCCAGACGGCGGGGTAGCGATCAGCGCTTGTGACATTCGCCTCATTGCGCGCATATTCCACGGCGCAGCTGGGTAGAACCACCCCGGGAGTGCGTTGACGGGCACAACGGAGGAGGAGAGCATGAGTAGCGACGTTCAGACGGGGACCATCCGGACCCAGATTCCGGCGCGACTGGACCGGCTGCCGTGGTCCCGGTTTCACTGGAAGGTGATCATCGGCCTGGGCACGGTCTGGATCCTCGACGGTCTCGAGGTGACGATCGTCGGGAGCATCTCGGGGCGCGTCGGCGAGAAGGGGGCCGGGGTGGGGATTGCCGCCGCCAACGTCTCGGGGCTCGCGGCGTCCCTGTACGTGGCCGGGGCGTGCGTCGGCGCCCTCGTGTTCGGGCAGCTCACCGACCGCTTCGGACGCAAGAAGCTGTTCATGATCACCCTGGGCATGTACCTGCTGGCCACCACCTGACCGCCTTCTCCTTCTCGCCGCTGTGGTTCTACGTGTTTCGCTTCTTCACCGGCTTTGGCATCGGCGGCGAGTACGCGGCGATCAACTCGGCGATCGATGAGCTGATCCCGTCCAAGACCCGCGGCCGCGTGGACATCGCGATCAACGGCAGCTACTGGGCGGGCGCCGCGGGCGGAGCGCTGCTGGCCGTGGTGGCGCTGAACACCAGCACGTTCGCAGTCAACGTCGGCTGGCGGCTGTGCTTCGGCCTCGGTGC
>JBPCPO010000091.1:0-2756 GCA_050999075.1 Solirubrobacteraceae bacterium | reverse complement strand
CGGGTGCAGCGGCCGCCGCGGGTGCAGCGGCCGCCCCGGGTGCAGCGGCCGCCGCGCCCCGGACATTCGCGCTGGCCGAGCGTCGGCGCCGGGGCGCGAGCAGCGCCAGCGCGTCGCCGATCGTGCTGGCGTTGGCGCACAGACGCGGGAACAGCGCGCAGAGCACGCGGGCGCAGGTCTCGGCGTCGGCGAGCGCCCGATGCGCCAGCTCGACTTCGATCCCCAGGGCATCGGCCAGCAAGCCCAGCCGTCGCTGGCGCTGCAGCGGCAGCATCATCCGAGCCAGGGCGGCGGTGCACAGCACCGGCGGTTCCGGCCACGCCAGCCCTGCACGCTCGAACGCCTGGCGCAACACCCGCCGGTCAAAGGGCGCGTTGTGCGCGACCATCACCCGTCCGCGCAGGTGCTCGGCCACCGACGGTAGGACCGCCTCGGGCGGCGGGGCCTGGTCCACCATCGCCTGCGTGATCCCGGTGAAGCGCTGGACGCCTCGCCGCAGCGGCACCCGCGGCGCGACCAGCGATTCCCAGCGATCGTGCAGCTCGCCACCCCCGACGAGCACGAAGCCGACCTCGGTCAGCTCGCAGGCCTCGCCCCCGAGACCGTTGGTCTCGGTATCGAGGACCAGGAACTCGGCCGTCGCGATCGGCTGAGCGAGCAACTCCATGGCGGCGGTGATAGGCAATGGCCCGGACGCCATGCACGCGGCCTTGCATGCGTCCAACGGCCTGGCCGACGGCTTGGGTCCTGATCCGGGTGAGCGCCCAGCCCGATCCACCGGGTACGATTCCCCCGTCGTGATTTCGAGCCCGGGAGCAGGAAGGTTGCACGCGTGGCGGTCGATCTGAGCCAAGTCGCAAACGTGCCGACGCAGCCGGGCGATCTGCCGCGGACGATGGCGGCCTGGGTGATCCGCGCGGAGCGCTTCGGGGAGCCGCTGGACGCCTTCGAGATCGAGGAGATCGAGACGCCCGAGCCGGACGCCTTCGAGGTCGTCGTACGCGTGATGGCCGCCGGGGTGAACTTCAACAACGTGTGGGCGGCGCTCGGCGAGCCCGTGTCGGTGTTCCGCTACCACCCGGACGAGGATCACCACATCGGCGGCTCCGATGCGTCGGGGATCGTCTGGAAGGTGGGCCAGGGAGTGACGCGCTGGAAGCCGGGGGACGAAGTCGTCGTCCACTGCAATCAGGCGTCCTACGAGGATCCCGAGGTCCACGGGCTCGATCCGATGGCCGCTCCGTCGCAGAGGATCTGGGGGTACGAGACGAGCTGGGGATCCTTCGCGCAGTTCTGCAAGGTGCAGGCCCAGCAGCTGCTGCCGAAGCCCGCGCACCTGGCCTGGGAGGAGTCGGCGGCCTACGGACTGACCTACTTCACCGCGTATCGCATGCTCATCGACCGCTGCCAGCTGCAGGCGGGCCACCGGGTCCTGATCTGGGGAGCCGCAGGAGGTCTCGGAGTGTTCGCCACGCAACTCTGCGCGCTGAGCGGGGCCGATGCCGTGGGCGTCGTCTCGAGCGATGCGAAGGGCAGGCTCGTCGAGGCGCTCGGCGCCGTCGGCTACATCGACCGAACCCAGTTCACGGGCATGATGCGCCGCGGCGGCGAGACGCCCGAGGAGGAGAAAGCGCGCTTCAAGGAGTCCCGGCGCTTCTGCAAGGCGGTAGCGGAGATCCTCGGGGGCCCGCCCGATATCGTCTTCGAGCACGTCGGTAAGGCCACCTTCCCGACCTCGGTGCTGGCGGTCAAGCCTTTCGGCAAGGTCGTGATCTGCGGGGCGACGTCGGGCTATCAGCTCGATTTCGACGTCCGGTACCTGTGGATGCGCCAGAAGGAGATCCTCGGCTCGCACTTCGCCAACGCCTGGGAGGCCAATAAGGCCAACGAGCTGATCGAGGAGTCGAAGATCAGACCGGTGCTGTGGCAGACGATGGGCTTCGAGCGTGTCGCGGAGGCCCACCAGCTGCTGCGCGAGAACCAGCACCTGGGCAAGATCGCGATCCTCGTCGGGGCGACCGAGGAGGGCCAGGGCAGGACCGCCCAGGGCCCCGGCGCGATCCGTGCCGAGGTGGGCGCATAGCGTGGCCGGCGTCGTATGGATCCCCTGGTACGCGACCATCCTTCGCCACGACCTGTTCGCGGAGGCCGTTACGGAGATCTCGCCGTTGGCGCTTCGCTACGGCGCGACCCAGTATTCGGTGCATCGCGCGCGTGACGATCGCTACAAGATCTTCCAGCTGGCCTGGTTTGAGACCTCGGTCGACTGGTACCGGTACTGGGACGGCCCCGAGATGATCGAGTTCCGGCGCCACCACTCCGGGCACTACCAGATCCCGGTCACCTACGTCTGGTACGACGAGCTGACCTCCGGGGCGCTCGGCCCCGAGGTTCCCCTCGCGCCCGAGCCGGACCCGCAGACCGCCACGTAGGCTCAATTCGAGCACCTGCGGCCTCCGGTAGCAACAGCGCAATTCGGTCCGGTTTGAGTTGCCTTAATGTCCCTTCGTGACCAGCCCGTCAGTCAGGGGCTGTCGATCACGAAGCCTCTGCCCTGCTTTACAAAGCGCAACCCCAAGGGGTTGTTGCGGCGACCGTAGCCCCAGATCGCGTTGGCCCCGGCGCCTGTGACGTACCGCGGCGCGCCGAACTGGGCGCACAGCTGCCTTCGGCTGAAGACCATGCCGCTGTCAGACCACCAGCCATGCGGGTGTCCCGCCGTAGGCAGGCCATGGCAAGGCGACGAACTGGGGGCC
>JBPCPO010000043.1:0-6721 GCA_050999075.1 Solirubrobacteraceae bacterium | reverse complement strand
TGCTATCAGCCGTTAAAGCCCTGCTCAGGAGGTACTTCTATCACGCCACCCGGACAGACCACCGCCTCCACGACTGGTCAGAATCCAGCAACCTCACCGAACCAGCCAGGATTTTGCGACAGCCTCTCTGACTACAAGACCACATCGGTCTTCGCCCCACGCCAGGGGTTTCGCAGTTCCACCGCAGCACCCGATAGGCCCTAGACCCGCCGCCCCTACAGCCCCCCAGAGCCCGATTCGTGTTGTCCGCACGTTCGGGCTTTCGTGCTTTTTGTGGAGCCCCCTTCGGCACTGCGAGCAGCCAGATAGTGCCTCGCGAGGTCCTTCGACACGCTTGACTACGGGGCCGCGAGCCCGTTGGTGAGGGCAAGCGGTGCGGTACGCGACCATGGACGAGCAGCCCGGGTAGGAGCAGGCTCACCGAGCTCGGGCCACGTGACGCGCGTCTCAGGGCAGCATCGAGCCGCGCCGCACGGGCCGGCTGTGAGTAAGGGAGGTCTGGGATGAACGCGATCGTGAAGCAAGTGATCGCCACTGACGAGCATGGGGCGAGACTGACTGCCGAGCAGCTGGCCGTCGCGGGCGTCGCGCCTGGCGACCCCGGTGGGGTGGAGATCCGCCCCTACGGCGAAGATGAGTGGGTGGCGGAGGCCGATGGCAAGGTGCTGTCGAGCGAGGAGTTCCTCGCACACCTGAGCCGCGCTCCAGGCCAACCGTAGGGCTCGGTGTCCACCCACGAGGAGCTGGCGCGGTTCATGCGCCAATTCGACCAGCCGCCCGCGCGGCATTGATCGGCAGCCGCAGCCCGGGTCGAGGATCTGGACCTGGGCGGTTTGACCCTACAGCGGTGCGGCGCTCGCTGAGGCTGCACAAGCTGACCGACACCGACGCGTGGTCGATCAGCTTCGCTGGTCAATGCCGCGCGGTGTTTCATCTCGGTACGCGGCAGCGCCCAGGTCGCGCGCACGTCATCGGGGCGTTCATCGGCACTTACGCCGTGCACGACCGGGCTTACTGGCCCGAGCCGCTCCGTCGGGAAGACAGGGCGTTCGCCCTTCGCCGCGCGAAGCTCCTGCAGCGCACGGCCCGCTTGTTTGCCGTGGGCGCGTGGCGTGGCGTGAAATGAGACGCGCACTTCGCGCGAACGCGCCACCGCCCGCTTCTGTCCATCCCGACGAGGTGGGCTCTCGTCGTCAAGGACGTGGTCGGGAGGGCCTCGCGCCGGTGATGGAGCGCTTGGCCCTCGAGATCCTCCACGGCAGGCAAGCGCAGGCCAGGAAGGCCGGGCGCAGGTAGCAGCCAACCGGAGCGGGTGTGCGGGGCGTAACGGCTCGCACACCCGCTCGTTACCGGGCTGGCGTCTCGTTTCGCGAGGGACGCCACGAGCGGCGGGGATCGACCCCGGCGCGGAAAGGAGGTGCGCGATGCGCACCGTTATCGCTCCGCTTCATCGCGAGGTGGAGCAGCAGCTCCTGGCGCTGGACCGCAAGCGCGGGGAGATCGCCAGGCTCTACATCCGGCGCCTGGCGCTGGAGCCCTACAAGGGCCATGGGCTGACGCGCGGAGTCTTCGTCTCGGCGCAGTGCCGGGCGGTGTACTTCGACTTGGGTAGCCGGCCGAAGGATCTGTTCGGAGAGGTTCGGGAGTTGCGCCGCGGCAACCAAGACCTGTCAGAGGGGCCACGCTACCGGGTGGTCTACCGGCTTCTGGAGGCCCGCCGCAGCGAGATCCGGGTCGTGCAGGTGCTGGGCGTGGGTCGCGCCCACGCCCAGCCCGGAGAGCTGGACGTGTATGTCGCAGCGGCGGGGCTGCTGGGGCGACTGGTGAGAAACGAAGGGAGGATGAAGTGACGATTGCTGTCATCTCGGGCCGGAGGTACCATCGAGCGATGGCCTCGCTGCCCTCTCCGAGCCGGGCGTTGACTCTGTCGGAAATCAACGCCGACTACGGGCAATATCTACAGGAGCTGCAGGCGGGCGGCGCGATCGTCGTCCTCTCGGACGACCGTGAGGCGCTGCTCGGGGTGCTCACGCGCGATCCCGAAGTGTTTGGCGACGCGCAGCTCGCGCAGCAGATCGAGGCGGGGCAGATCCCGCCGGTCGAGGAGCTGCTGGCGATGGCGGACCGTGGAGAGCTCCCGTTCGGTTAGTCGCAACCCGACGCATCGCTGTTGCGAGGCCCGCTGATCGCGGTGGGCGATAACCGTCTGCTCAAGTTGTGGAAGTGGATTGACGCAACCAAACGGTTGTCGACCGAGCAGGCGGCCGCGGAGCTGGTGGACATGGTCAAGGGCCTCCGCCAGTACGGCGTACAGGGCGGGCCGGTGGCCATCGGCGACGAGGACGTCGAGGCGGTGCTGATCTCAGCGCACCGCCACGAGCTGCTGATTGACCTGCTCGAGCGGCACGGCGCGATCGTTGAGCTCGAGGCCGCCGAGCGGGACGCGACCTCCACGTGGGAGGCCATTCAGCAGGTTGCGGCCGACCTCGGAGTGGACGCCCGGCGAGAAGCCCGAGGGCGCGCTGTCCACGGCCGAGACAACCGTGCGGTAGCGGTCGAGGGGCGGCTGTAGCCCCCAGTGGCCTCGCCCGGCAATTGAAACCAAGGTCCGTCCCCTCGTTCCGGGGAGCGGGCCCTTCGTCGTTCCAGGGGGCGCTTCGGCGTTATCGCCAGAGCAGAACCCAAATCTCTCCTTAAACGAACCGCCGCCAGGAGGCAACCCGGTGGCGGCTCACAACCCTCCAAAGGAGGCACTCATGAGGAAGCACATGGTTGCACAGGGAGCGGACCCCTGCCAGGGGCCCACCGCGGCGGAGCTCGCGGCGGTTCGCAGCGTCCCCAGATCGGCGTGGGCGCCGTTCGCGCCGCTGTGGGCGTCGACGGCGATGCGGATGCAGGCGGACGAGACGTTTTCACCGCCGGGATGCCTGTTGCTGGCCAGCCACGAGGACTACCGGATCGCCCAGCTCGGCGGGCTCGAGAGCCCGACCGCGCGATCCGCGGAGCCGACCCCGTGTGAGCTGTTTGAGCGGGAGCTGGCGGCGAGGATGTTCGAGCGGGCGCTGGAGGCCGCCGAGCAGACGGGCGCCCCGGGCTGGCTGAGCCGCCGCGCGCTGAGAGGCGCGCTGCGGGCGAGAGCACTCCCCGCGCTGCTGCGCTCACTCCACGACTGACGCTAGCGGCTGAGCGAACGATCAACCAAGGCCCGCTCCCCTCGTCCCGGGGAGCGGGCCTTTCGTCGTTAGGGGACGCCGCGCGCGACGGCCTCGCGCAACGCAGCGCTCCGATCAGGAGAAGTCCATGACCCCGCAGATGCTGTCCCTGCTCTCCCGCCTCGACGGAATGCCGGTGCCGGCGATCGCGCCCGAGCGCGTGTGGCCCGTCGCGTCTGAACCGCTGGCTCGCTCCGCGAATGCCTCGTGTGGGCGGGCCGTGCGCCAGCAGCACGCCGCTCGCCCGGGACCGGTGAAGGAGCAGAGCGTGATCCGCGCCCGCGAGGAGCTGGCCGAGTGGCTGGCGTCCTGGGAGGCCAGGGAGGAACGCCTCGAGATCCGCCGGGAGCTGCGCGCCGCCGGGCTGCTGTAGCGCCGAACCGCTCGCTGAAGCACAAGGACCCGCCCGCCCGCTTCCCGTTCGTTCCCGGGGACGCGGGCTCTTGTCGTTCAGGGACGCCGCGCGCGACGGCCTCGCGTGTCGCAGGACTCCAACCAGGAGGACGTTCACATGACCGCGCAGATGATGTCGCTGCTCTCCCGCGTCGACGGCCTGCCGATCGAGTCGATCAAGGCCGAGCGGGTGTGGCCCGTGGCGCCGCGCTCCTCGGGGCCCTCGCGCGTCCAGCGCGAGCGGATCGCCCGGCAGTCGATGGTGGTCCATCACGCGCAGACACCGCGATGGGCGGCGGCGCTGCTGGCCGAGCCGGTCGACCTCGACGTCCACATGGACCTCGCGGACGCGGGGCTGCTCTAGCCCCTGCCCCGACTCGCCGGACCCAGAACCGAAGCGCCCCGAACAAACGAGCCGCCATCAGCGGGAACTGGTGGCGGCTCACAACCCTCCAAAAGGAGGCCCTCACATGTACGACAACGACATCATGGTTGCACAGCTCGCGGACCGTCGCGGGCGAAACCTCGACCACCCCGGGCTCGCGCTCTACAACAACGCGTCGGTCGCGTGGGGGGCATGGGCGCCGAGCGAGGCGCTCACGGAGCTGCGCTGGGAGGCGCAGGACGTGATCGATGCGGCCGGCGCCGCCCTGGGCTACATGTGCGCCCCGCACGGGCAGCGCATGCACGCGTGGCAGACCGCCGGAGGCGGCGGCGTGGGGACTGGCCCGGCCGGCGCCGGCTTCTGGCGCCCAGATACCGGCGGAAGCAGGCGCCGCACCGTGGCGGCGGCGCCTCGCACGCTGGGTGGGATGGGTGCCCGCACTGGCGCGCACGCCGTTGTAGGGACGCGCGGCTGACGCGCGGCGCCTGAAGGACCGCCCCACATGCCCGCATGCGGGCATGTGGGGCGCGCCCGTCACATCCATGTCATGTGATGAAACGAAGGAGAGGTCTTCGATGCTCCATCTACTGCCCGTCGGACGCGGGCGGGCGCATCTGAGCACGGTCTCAGCTCGCTCCCTGTCGCTGGTCGGGCCGCCGTCGTTCGCGCTGCGGGCCCGGCCGGAGGATCACGGAGCGATGTGGCCCGCGATCGCGACTCGCTGCCGACGCAGGCTGCCCGCGCGGCTGCAATGGGCGGCGCCGCTGCTTGACCCCCAGCAGCCGGTGCCCGTGCTGTGCGCAGAGGCGCGGGTGAACGAGCTCTACCGCTGGCTGGGCGGGCTGCCGAACCCCGAGCGGGTGTCAGTCGGCTGCCGGCGGGGCGCGCTGCTGGGAACCGCGCAGCGTGGCTAGTCCGCACGGCCCCGCACCCGCCGGGCCCCACCACCCCTCAGAAACGACAGAAGGAGAAACACTGATGGGCTCAACCCAGACGATCCTGATCGTCGAGGAGAACGCGGCCACCCGCGCCTTCCTCGCCGACAATCTTCTCGCCGACGGCTACAAGGTGCTGCTCGCCGAGGACCGCACGCATGCGCTGGCGCTGCTGGGCGCGCACCACCCCGAGCTGGTGCTGGCCGACATCAACGGCGAGACGCTCGGACTGCTCGACGCGATCCGCACCGCCGAGGGCCTGGCGGGACGGGTCGACCGCGACACGCCGATGATCGTGCTCACGAACCGGGCGGGCAAGCTCGGCGAGCTCGCGCGCACGCGCGTGTTCGAGCACGACGGCGATGACGTCGTCTCAAAGCCGTTCTCCTACCCCGAGCTGCGCGGACGGATCCGCGCTCTGCTGCGCCGCGCCTACCGCCAGCAGCGCAGCCTGGTGCGCATCGGGACGCTCGGCATCGACCTGGCCGGCCGGGAGGCATACGTCGCCGACCGGCCGGTGACGCTCGCCGCGAAGGAGTTCGAGCTGCTCCGGGCGCTCGCCTCCGATCCGACACGGGTGTTCACCAAGCAGGAGCTGCTGCGCGACGTGTGGGGCTACCAGTGCCAGTCGCGTACACGGACGCTGGACTCTCACGCCTGCCGGCTGCGGCGAAAGCTGATGGACGCCGGCGCCGACCGCCGGCTGATCGTCAACGTATGGGGTGTGGGCCTGCGCCTGTGCGACCAGGTGGGCGCATGAGCACCGTGTCGATAAGCGAACTGTGCGCTCAGATCAACGCGGAGCACGCCGCGGGAGTGATGGCGGCGCTCGAGGAGGCCAAGCGGCAGCGCTCGGGCGGGCGGATCGTCTCGGCGCTGTGCGACTACGCCCAGGCGGTGGGCGCGCTCGAGGAGCAGCTCGGCGAGAGGAAGCGCGCATGAGCGGGGCGCCAGGACTGGCCCGCCGCAGCGAGGCGATCGGCGCCTACCGCGACCGGACCGGGCAACGCCGCGAGGTCCTCGTCGAGCAGGTGGGCGCAGCAGCGTGGGAGCTGATCGATGCCGGGCGCAGCGGCCGGAGGGTCGTCGAGCGCCTGGAGGGCGAGCAGGAGAGCGCCGCCAGCGCGACGGCGCTGGCCCGCGACTACCTCGCCCAGCAGCAGCGCGCCTAGCGCCCGGGGGCTCTCAGAAGCACAGCAAAACCGGCGCGCCATCAGGCGGGCCGGGGGACGCGCGAGCCCAAAGGCGGCTCGCGAGATCGGACTGTCCGCCGCCAGGGCGGAAGAAAAGAGGAACCACATGACCTCGATGGACACGATGGACCGCCGCGAGCAGCGCGAGGCGCGGATCGCGCGCAAGCGCGAGCGCCGTCAGGCGCGCGAGCTCAAGCAGGCCCGGTACTCGACCCCGGTCGAGTACGCGCCGGCGCCGGAGCTGCTCAGGGCAGAGGCCCCGCGTCTCGAACGCGGCGGTCAGGTTTCGCCGCAGCCGGCCGCGGAGCTACGCCGAGCCGAGCGGGTCGAGTCGCCCGCGAGCGGGTCGGCGCCCGTGACGGCGCCCGATGGGCCGGCGATGATGGAGCCTCCGGAGCGCAATTCGCCAGTGCAGCGATCACGGCGTGCGACCTTGCCCTCGCCGCACATCCCGCGCCGCGATCGTGACATCGCCGCGTTCCAGGAGCGCCGCCGGCAGATCGTCGCGCTGGCCTGCACCGAGGCCAAGGAGCGCCTCTCGCGTCTCGGCGAGGAGGCCGCCGTGCTCGACGCGCTCGCGGCGCTCGCCCATCCGGGCGCCGC
>JBPCPO010000010.1:0-12831 GCA_050999075.1 Solirubrobacteraceae bacterium | reverse complement strand
GGGGGCTGTTCGGATCGTGTCGTGGTTTTGTGGGGCTTGGCAGGGAGGACGGGGCGGTTAGTTTCGAGGGGCCTCTTGTTGGTGTGCCCCCGCCACCGGCGCGACCACGACCGCGGACAGGACCGCGACCCCGGCGGCAAACGCCAACCCCGCCGCACGCAACCCCGCCGCCTGCGCGAGTATCCCCTCGCCCACGACCGGGATCGAGATCGCCACGTAGGCGACGACGAAGAAGCTCGACGCGACCTCCCCCCGGCGCTCAGGAGGCGAGTTGGCGTTCACCGCCGCCAGGCCGGCCCGGAAGCTCAGCCCCTGCCCGAAACCAGCCAGGACGCCCCCGAGCAGCAGCACCGCCAGCGATGAGCTCGCAAGTCCGAGCGCCAGCAGCGCCATGCCCGCGATCAGGCCGCCGCAACCGACCGGCAGCGCCAACGGTTCGCGCACCCACCCCAGCGCCAGCTGGCCGGCGGTCGAGGCGGCGAACACGGCGAACACCACCAGCCCGACCACGGCATGGCTCCTCACCCCCAGCACCTGTCCGAGGAAGGCCGGCGCGACGGCGGTGAACAGGCCGAGCACCGCGAACCCGGCAAAGCCCGCGATCGCCGCGCGCGTGAACGTCGAGCGAACCTCCACCGGGACACGCGGCACCTGCGGGCGCAGTCGCGGATGCTCCCGCACCGCCACCGGCTCGGGCATCGCCCAGACACCGATGGCCGCCGGCACGAGCAGGGCCAGGTCGACCCAGAAGCTCAGCCGCAACGGTGAGCCGGCCAACTGCGAGAGGACCCCGGCGAGCAACGGCCCGCACCCGAGCCCGCCCATGTTGGCCATGGTCGCGATCAGCGTGGCCCGTCCGCGCTGCTGCGCCGGGGCGAGATCGACCAGTGTCGCCGTCGCGGTGCCGGTGAAGATCCCGGCCGAGAGGCCCGACAGCGCGCGACCGAGCAGCAGGAGCCCCAGCCCGTGGGCCAGCAGGAAGGCCACGGCGCTGAGTGCCGACAGACCCAGGCCGGGCAGCAGCGCGCGCCGGCGGCCCACCTCATCCGACAGGCGGCCGAACAGCAGCAACGCCGCGATCACGCCCAGCGCATAGGTGGCGAAGATGACCGTGATCATCAGCTCCGAGAACCCGAACCGCTGCCGGTAGAGCCCGTACAGCGGGGTCGGCAGCGTCGTCCCGATCATCGTCGCCGCAAAGGCGTAGGCCACGACGACAAACCCGCCTCGGCCACGGCCACCGCTTAGGACCCGCGAGGAAATTAGTGTGGTGATCCCTTACCTCCATTACCTCCGGCGACCGCAGCCCGCCGGCGCGAACAGCTGTGTGCGACTCAGCCCGCGGGCGCGGACTCCAGCGCGCCCTGGATGGCCGCGACGAGGTCTCGGGCCGAGGCGGCGGTGAGCTCGACGGCGACTCGGGCCGACGGGCCCCTGGCCGGGTCGGCGAAGTCGATGTTGAGGGTGTGCTCCGCCATGGCGTGGACCGGATGATCGAAGTAGATCGTGCCGTCGGTGACGTGAAACCAGCTACCGGCGGGTCCCTTTGCGCTTCCGTCGATCGTGGTCTTGACCGTCGCGTAGGTGCACATGCTCAGCCGCCGAGATGGGTGGCGTAGAAAGTCGCAATCCGCTCCCAGCCATCATTGGCCGCGGCCACGCGATACGAAGGACGGTCGACGGCGAAGAAGGCATGGCCGACATCGTCGTAGCTGTGGAACTCGTGTGGCTTGTCGGCCGCGGTGAGAATCTCGTCCAGCTCGGCCACCTGCTCGGGACTCGGGTGAGAGTCCTCCCGGCCGAACAGACCGAGCAACGGTGCGCGCAGCCCGGGCAGCTGGTCGACGAGGTTCGTAACCTTCAACGGAGACTCCTCGGGTGGGTCTCCGACGACGAACGCGCCGTAGCAGTCGACCACGGCGTCAATATCTGCGTTGCAGGCCGCCAGAACGGCTTGACGCCCACCCGAGCAGTAGCCGATCACGCCGACCTTGGCGTTGGCGCTCGGCAGCGAGCGCAGATGGGCGGCCGCCCCGGCGACATCGCCGATCAGCCGCCCGTCGGGCACGCCGCCCTGGGCCCTCGCGGTCGCCGCGGCGTCGTCGGGAGCGGCACCCGGGGCATCGCGCCAGTACAGATTGGGGCAGATCGCGTCGTAGCCGAGCTCGGCGAAGCGCCTGACGATCTCCTTGGTGGCCCGGTCATAGCCCGGCATGTGATGGATCACGACCACGCCGCCGCGCGGACCGTCTTCAGTCGGACGGGCGAGGTAGGCCTGAACGTCGTCACCCTCGTGGCCGGCGATGAGAATCGTCTCTACAGTCAAGGAACCGCCCACAGGCTCAATTGAAGCACCACCGGTGGGCCACCGCCGATCGAGGCAGCCGCCGCGCTACCCCCAAGCAGCGTCAACCGCGCACCAACGTGCTGCGGTTTCACCAGTCGGGAATCCGCTGCATCAATGCTCGCTCGTCCAGGGTCCAACGCCACCAATGCGTTCGGGGGTTATGCGGAGCACGTAGCCAGGGGCATCGAATCCCGGCGGCGGAAACACTACGTCCGGACCCAGGTAGACATGCGCCAGCTGTTGCAGCAGGCCGGCCGCGCCGCCCTCCTGCACACGCGCGTGCCCGTGCACCACCAGGTACTCGCGTAGACCGAAATCGTTCAGCCCGCGCCCTTCCACCGAGAGCACGACACGCGGATCGCGCTCCACGTTGCGCACCTTCTGGCGGCGCTGCATGTGCCCACTCACGATCTCCTCACCATCGAGCCCGACCCACACGCAGCTGAGCTGCGGGCCTCCATCCGGGTTCAGGGTGACGAGATGCACGAGCGCATCTGATTCGAGCAGCTCACGCGCCTCCGGTGTCAACACCGTCATGGTTCTCCTTTGATTGGGACACTCGCGACCGCGGTTCGATCCCGCTCCTCGGCATGCCCTCGGCTTGGCCAGGTAGCCGATAGGACCCGTGACCGCCCGTTGCATCGTATGCGACGCCGCCGCAGACTCACGGCTCGTTCAAGGTACGCGAGGAGCCAGAGCACGAACATCTCCACCGCAACTCACGGAGCTCCTGGAGGAGATATGGCCCTTCCCGGCCGGCGTGCAAGTGCTGTTCGCCTTTCTGCTCGCCGGGCCCTTCCAGCAGCGCTTCGGCACCGTGGCCGGCCGCGGCTCCCGGGCTCGGAAACCTGCAGCTCAGACGAAGCAGAACGAGTCGGTTGAGCAGTCGCCGCCCTGCAGGCGGATCTGGTGCGCGCGATGGCCGGGGAACTCGACGTGAAAATCGGGGTCGAGCGCCATTCCACCGCCATGGGTGCCCACGTCGGCCTTGAACATCGCTCCCGGCACCCCGCCGGGATAGAACTGCGTATCCCACGCGCCGTAGAGCGAGTTGGTGCCGTATACGCGGTGACCGTCTCGGCTGACCTCGATCATCTGCGGACCGCCGCCCCAGGGACGACCCGAAGGATGGTGGGTGTCGTGAACGATGCCGCCCAGCTCGATCGTGCCGGTCAGGCGCGGCGCGAACGGGTCGCTGACGTCGTACTGGCGCAGCTCACCGGTTCCCCAGCACGCGACATACAGAAAGCGGTCATCCAGGGAGAGGTCGATGTCGGTCACGACGGGCGGCACGGCACCGAAGCCTTGAAGCAGCGGCGGCAGACGGTCCGCGTCAAAAGTGACGGCGGGGATGTGGATCGTCTTCTTCGCCTTCCACTCCTCGCCGTCCTTGTACCAGGTCCAGATCGACGCGGAGAGATCGGTCACGTCGATCACCACACCGAGAAAGCCGTAGGTCTTGCTCGGGTCGTGGGCGGGACGCACCTCGAGCGCCATCTGATACTGATCGCCCAGGTCGATCTCAGCGATGTGACTGCGCGCCTCGAGGTCAAAGAAATGCAGCCGGTGACCGTACTCACGGGCGAGCAGCGCCTCGGGCACGATCCCGTTCTCGATCAACCGCGGCGGTGCCCACTCGCTGGCGATCAGCACCCCCTCATCGATGTGCCACCAGAAGTCGTAGGCGTAGAACTGGCTGCCGCGGTCGATCTCCCATTGACCGGTGACCGTGAAATCGGCGTGGTCCATCGTGAAAATTCCGCCCGGCCCGTCGTTGCCGTCGACCGATCCCGAGCCCAGAGCGCTCACGAACAGTCCGGCAGGACCGCAGTGGACTGTGTGGGGGCGACTGTAATGTCCTTCGCCCATCACCTCCTCGGGCTCGATCGTGCGGACCAGCTCGGGGTGGCGCGGATCGACACCAATGTCCAACACGTAAATCCGCGAAGACCGGATGCCGGGCACAACGAGATAACGACGTTCCATCGCACCGCCATGGTCATGGCCGCCGCCCAGCGCCGAGCTGCAGATGTTCCAGCCGAAATGATGAAACTCATCAGGCGTATCCTGGCTCGGCGGATCCCAGCCACCGACCACGCGGCCGTAGCTCTCCGAATCGGGATCGACGTCAACTACCGCGATCGCGTCGGGGTCCAACAGAGCGATGTAGGCAAGCTTCTCCGACGGAGCCTCCATCGCGTCGCGCGGCGTCCGATACAGCGTCCTCTCGCCGCAATGCTCTCCGGGGGCGTCACGCCCGCGCTCGGTCATCACTCCCCCCTCTGGCGCACACGTCCAAGCTTGCAAGTAATAGCGCGGTCCCATGCTACCGGAGTTCTCGGCCCACGACCCCGACACGCAATCCGCACCGCAGTCATGAATAGCGACCGCGAGATCTACCGAAACGCGAGCCAGCGTCCGTTCTGACCCGATCTCGTCACCCGGGCAGGGCCGTGCGGGGGGGATCAGGTCGCTAAGTTGCACGGCGGGGCTGGGACGCGATCAACGAATTGCGTGACCAGGCCCGAGAGCTCGCGCCGCAGATGAACGCCGACCTCGGCGCCTTTGGGGCTCTTGACGATCTGATCAGCGCTCTGCAGGGCACGCGCGACGGGCATCTGACCACGCCGGGGGGTAAGGCGGCAGGCATGGGCCGAGCGTTTGACCCTCAGCGGGTCGAGCTGTTCGGTCGGCCGCAAACGACACGGGCAGGTGCTTGAGCGCCGGCCGCAGGCACGGCCCGGTGAATTTACGGAGATTGCGAACCGGCAGGGTCGACGACGTTCGTCCACCCAGACCTCGTCCTTGGCACGCTACGCGAGGGATACCGGTACGTCGATTCGCTTCCCGACGGTTTAGCACGAGCGGTCTTTCTCAAGTTCCTGATCGCCGAAGTGCACCCGTTCACCGACGGAAACGGCCGCATCGCGCGCATCTTCATGACATCAATACATTTGCCCGGACGATCCCACCGCGTCTCGGCCGCCTCGACACCCAGTCCGGACGTCTGCTGCTGACCCCGAGAGGCCTGTCCTTCGTGGACGACGCCAAGCCTCTGCTCTCGAACATCCCGAAACTCCTCCATACCGCGATCGAGCGCTACGGCAACCCCGACGTCGAGCCGGTCATCAGCAGCAGCGAGTTCGGACAACTGCTCGGGATCTCCCACCTCGCGGCTCGCCGGCTCGCCGAGCTCCTGCTTCTCGACGGCTGGCTGTTCCGCGCCGCCGGCAACGACGACGACGGATGGCAACGCTTCCAGATCGACGAGTCGGCAATCCTGAGGGTGCGCAACGCTCGCTCACTCTAAGCCCTCTATCGGACTCGAACCGATGACCCCTTCCTTACCATGGAAGTGCTCTACCAGCTGAGCTAAGAGGGCGGCCCGCTGAGCGTATCGCGTCGGTGAGCTCTAGCGCCCGGGCCCGCCGCACAGCCCGCACGCCGGCGAGCCTCGCCCGCGCGTTCAACCTCCGTAGGCGCCGTGCAGGAGCGCGAGCATCTGCGACGCGGTACCGCCGCCGAGGGGCGTGCCGCTGCCGTCGCAGAAGCCGATCTCGAGGTGGGGCCCGGAGGAGAAGCCGACGATGCCGTAGCCGACCTCGGAGATCACCTGGCCGGCGCTCACGTGGGTTCCGATCGGCAGCATGTTGCCGGGGCCGGCGTGGCCGTAGTAGACGTACTGACCGCTGTCGAGATGCAGGACCGGCGCCGAGGGTCCGAAGCCGCCGATGCCGTGCAGGACGATCGTCCCCGACCCGACCGCGAGTAGCGGCGTACCCCCGGGCGCAGCCATGTCGACCCCTTGGTCGAGGGTCCAGGTGCCCGGCCCGGACGCGGCGCTCTTGGGCATCGGGAAGGTGAAACCACCGCCGCTGGAGACCTGGCCCGCCCCCACCGACCCGCCGGCCCCCGTCGAGGAGCCCGAGCTACCCGCGGGCCCCGCACCAATGCCACCACCAGCGCCAGCCGCGGCCGCAGCCGCAGCAGCAGCCTGGGCGGCTTGCATCCTCGTGAGCTGGCGCTGCAGATCTGCGACCTGTCCTCGAGCAGTCCCGAGCTGGCCCGCCTTGGCCGCGTGGACCTTGGCCAGCGCGAGCTGGCGTTGCACAAGGCTGAGCCTCACGCGGGCGATGCGGTTGCGCTGGTCGAGAACCTTGATGGTGATCGTCTGTTCATGCGCCTGCAGGGCACCGAGCCTCGTCGCCTGTGTTGCCACGGCCTGGCGGGCCGAGCGGACCTGGCCGACGACCTGGACATCCTGCTTCTCGATCCGTTGCGCGAACGCCAGTCGCTCGAGCAGATCCGGGAAGCCCCTGGCCTCGAGCACGACGCCGATCAGGTCCGGACGATCGCTTTCGTAGCGGTTGACCAGTTGCCCCGCGAGAACGGTCTGCGCGTGGGCCTGAAACGCCTCGAGGTGCGAGAGTCGAGTCCTGGCCGTGATCAACTCGCCGCGAAGCTTCAGCAGCTCGGCCCGCTGTGAGTCGAGCTCGGCCTGGATGTGCGCGACGGCGCTCTGGATGCGGCCGATGCTCGAGCTCAGCTGGGACAGACGGCCCGCAGCCGCGCTCACGGCTCCGGAGAGGCCAGAGACCTGGCCCTGGCCGGCGCTGATCCGCTGCTGGAGCTGACCGACCGTCGCGCCGTGAGCGACACTGACATGGGAGAGAGCCCCCGCAATCGCGAGCACCGCCACGCCGAGCACCGCCACCAGTGCAGGGCAGGCAAGACGGGTGATTGGCCTTCGGAGGCTGTGCATCGGGTCCTCGAAGCGGAGCTGAAGGGAGCCCATGAGCAACTGGTCCTCCCTACGCCGCGGGTAGGCGCCACGCCCCAGAGAGAGGCGGACGCCGGTGAACTTAACACGCGCGCGCCGGCGACCCGTCTCCGAGCGGCAGGTGCACGGAAAGCTGCAACGCGCGCCAGCGAGCGAGCGATGGCGGGGGCAGGATTCGAACCTGCGAAGGCAGAGCCAATGCGTTTACAGCGCATCCCCTTTGACCGCTCGGGAACCCCGCCGGGAGATCGCAGTCTAGCCCGCCGGCTCGGCCCCTCTACCCTTTGGCGCCAGCGATGACCGCCAACCGTTTGTCCAGCCTCTCGATGGTCGACGTCCAGGCGGGGCGCCCCTCCGTCGCCCTCAGCCTGTCCCGGGTCGGGGTGACCGGGGTCGAGAAGGTGATCAGAATCCGCCAGGACGGAGCCGAGCAGCTGTTCTGGGCGCGCTTTGAGTGCGTGGTCGAGCTGGGCGCCGATCAGAAGGGGGCGCACATGTCGCGCTTCGAGGAGGTCGTCAACGACACGATCGGCGAGGTCGTGCTGGGTGAAGCGACGTTCAGGGCGGAGACGCTCGCCGAGCGCATCGCCCAGCTCGTCCGCATCCGGCAGGGCGCGCGACGAGCCGAGGTGAGCGTCGAGGCGCGCTTTCCCGAGCACAAGCCCGCGCCGGTCTCGGGGATCAAGACCCAGGAGCTGTACACGTTGCACGGATCGGCGACCTGCACCGAGCTCGGCACCCGGAGACTGGTCGGCGTCACCGCGCAGGGGATCACCGCATGCCCCTGTGCGCAGGCGCTCGTGGCCGGCGCTGCTCGCGAGCGGCTCACGGCTCAGGGCTTCGGGCCCGAGGAGCTCGAGCGGATCTTCGCCGCCGTTCCGGTGGCCACCCACAACCAGCGGGGGCTCGGCACGCTGCACATCGGCGCCACCGAGGTGTGCGATGACCAGATCGACGCCGCCAGCCTGCTAGCGATCGTCGAGCACTCGATGTCCTCGGAGATCTACGAGCTGATGAAGCGCTCCGACGAGGCACATGTCGTCGAGAAGGCACATCGGCGCCCGCGCTTCGTCGAGGACTGCGTTCGGGAGATGGTGCGTGGGGCGATCGATCGATTTCCGGACCTCGATGACCGAGCCTTTTTGTCCGCGCGTCAAGTCAATCTCGAGACGATCCACCAGCACGACGTGGTCGCGGAGCGATTCGGCACGCTCGGTGAGATCCGCGGCGAGCTGGCCACCGCAGTCCCGGCGATGGTGCACACCAGCCGTCGAGCATGGCTGGACGCCCTGTCCTAAAGTCCACGCGCGCTCAGGGCGACCGACTGGGAGCCCCAGCCTCGCCCGATCGACCTGTGCCGAGGCTGCGCCGCAGCCCGAAGAAGTAGTCCGCGCCCGAGAGCACCGTGATCGCCACGGTCGCGTAGACGAGCAGCGTTACCCACAGCGGACGTCCGTGGACGGCGATCAGAACCATCACCATGACGACCTGGACCGCGGTCTTGACTTTCCCGATCGAGCTCGCGGGGATCACCACGCCCTGCTGGGACCCGACCGCGAGACGCAGCGCGGTGACCGCGAACTCGCGGGAGATGATCACCATCGCGACCCACGCCGCCAGCCGCCCGAGGGATACCAGCGCGACCAGCGCGGCCACAATCAGGAGCTTGTCGGCGATCGGGTCCATCAGCTTGCCGAACGTGGTCACCCAGTTGCGCGAGCGGGCGAGATAGCCGTCGATGGCGTCGGTCAGCGACGCGGTCGCGAACACGATCGCGGCGAGCAGATCCCCTCCGCCGGTGTGCTCGAGCAACGCCACCACCAGTACCGGCACCAGCAGGATGCGGATGACCGTGAGGACGTTGGGGACGTTCAGCGGCACCATGCGGGCGCGTACCCTAGCGGGTGGCGCCAAGCGCCCGGTCAAGCCCATCCATAGAGGTGCCAGCAAGAAGGCCCGGAATCCGGCGAGAAGGCCCGGAACGAACCTCGGGCGTTTACCCTCCGTCAGGCCGACGAATGCTGATCGGTGTCGCCCAGCGGCGAGTCGTCCTCCGCCGGCGCGGCGGGGAGTCGATCGGCGTCCGGACTGCGCGAGCCCCCCTCCGCCCCCGGCTCCTCAGGCGAATCCTCGGGTGCTTCTCTGTCTTCCCGCGGTTCAGAATCCATCGCTCCGACCATACCCGCAAGCTGCGTCCGGCAAACCGACGTGGACCCGGTGCTCCCATCGCGTAGGGTTAGGGCATGCCAATGATTCCGATGGTGATCGAGCGCACCGCCCGCGGCGAGCGCGAGTACGACATCTACAGCCGTCTTCTGAACGAGCGGATCGTGTTCCTCGGGACCCCGATCGACGACATGATCGCGAACCTGGTGGTCGCCCAACTCCTGCACCTGGAGTCCGACGACCCCGACAAGGACATCTCGATCTACATCAACTGCCCGGGTGGATCGATCTACTCGGGGCTGGCGATCTACGACACGATGCAGTTCATCAAGCCCGACATCCAGACCATCTGCGTCGGGATCGCGATGTCGATGGGCTCGCTGCTGATGACCGCCGGCGCGAAGGGCAAGCGGTTCGCGCTGCCCAACAGCCGCCTGCTGATCCACCAGCCCTCGGCCGGCTTCGAGGGCCAGTCGACCGACATCGAGATCCACGCCCGGGAGATCCTGAAGGTCCGAGGGAAGATCGACGAGCTCTACGCCCACCACAGCGGGCAGACGGTCGAGCAGGTTAACGTCGACATGGAGCGCGACCGCTTCTTCAAAGCCCACGAGGCCGTCGAGTACGGGCTTATCGACCGCGTCATCGAGCATCATTAGCCGCGAGCATCACTGGCCAGTGGGCCCGCAGGCCCACTGGCTCACCAAGGAGCGACGGCGCCGTCTATGCGACCGAGTGCTCGATCGCTCCGAGCCGCTCGATCTCGATCCGCACGACGTCTCCGGAGCGCAGGAACCGGGGCGGATCGAGCGCCATCCCGACCCCGCTGGGCGTGCCGGTCAAGATCAGATCGCCGGGCGCCAGCGTGCAGGTCTGGGCGATGAAGTCGACCAGTTCCTGAGGACCGAAGATCAGCTCGGCCGTACTGGCGTCCTGGCGCAGCTCGCCGTTGACCCAGGTGCGCAGGCGCAGGTCGCCGGGGTCGGGGACCTCGTCCACGGTGGTGATCCACGGGCCGTAGGGACAGAAGCTGTCCGCACCCTTGGCGCGTGTCCACTGGGGCTCGCGTCGCTGTAGGTCTCGCGCGCTGACGTCGTCGGCCACGCAGTAGCCGCCGATCGCTCCGTCGGCGCCGATCACGATCGCCAGCTCGCCCTCGTAGTCCAGCCGGCGGACCACCTCCGGGCAGCGGATCGGACCGCCGGGGGGTGCGACTGAGCCCCGCACCTTGGTGAACACGATCGGCGCCGGCGGCCGCTCGCCTCCGGTCTCGGCCGCGTGGGCGGCGTAGTTCAAACCGATCCCGTAGATCACGCCCGGCTCGGGCACCGGAGCCAGCAGCTCCACGTCGGACAGCGCCCAGCTCTCCTGGCTTCTGATCGCGTCGCCGCCAGTCAGAATCTCCTTCACCGAGCTGCCGTCCGGAAAGGCGAACACGCGCTCGTCGACGACCTCCCCGGCCCGCTCCCGCCGAGCCTCGTCAACCGGTGCCGGGAACGTCGCGAGCTTCATCCCGCGGGAGCCTATCCGCACGGCACAAGATCTACCGCAGCCGGTACGCGCCCCGCGCCATCCCGTACTCATGCATCGCCACCGGCTCGACCCTACTCATCGGCATCGGCCATCCTCAGCAGGTTGGTGACCGTCGTCCAGTTCCGGGCCGTGGCGGTGACTCCGAGCCCCGGACCGGCGAGCTTGTTCCAGAGCTTCGACCGCGCGACGCCCTCCGGGTGCCAGGCGTAGAGCTCGCGGCCGATCGCGACGAAACGCTCCGACGCGAGCGCCAGGGCCGAGATCCTGTCCACGACGTCGGGGCCGAGCGGGTGGGCCAGGAAGCTGACCTGGTAGCGCTTGGGCTCGGTCGCCACGTCGCGCAGCGGGTTGCCAGCCACCACGGCGGCGAGCTCGTCGCGCGTGCGCACGATCACCGCGACGTCGAACCCGAACCGCTCTGCGATCAGCGCCTCGCACTCCTGCGCGAGCTGCTCGGGCCTCGCGTCGCCGCCCAGCACCACGTTGCCGCTCTGCAGGTAGGTGCGCGGGCTCTCAAAGCCCGCTCCGCTCAGCAGCCCCCGCAGCTCAGGCATCGCGATCCGCCTGCGGGCGCCGAGGTTGATGCCCCGCAGGAGGACGATGTGGCTGGCCACTACCTGAGCATCGCAGAGGCGGGTCCGGCCTGCCTTTGGCGATGGACGCGCTCGACGGAGTCTAGGCGCCGAGGATCAGGCCCAGCCGTCGCTCGATCGCCGCCCGCAGGTGCTCGCGCACCGGTCCCTGCTCGAAGCGCTCCACCAGCGCCGCCAGGAAGCCCTCGATCACCAGCCGCTTGGCGCCCGGTTCGGGAAGGCCGTGCGAGCGCAGATAGAAGATCTGCTCGGGGTCGACCTGGGCGATCGCGGCCGCGTGCGTGCAGCGGACATCATTGGCCTGGATCTCGAGCCCCGGGATCGCGTCGGCGTGGGCGCGCTTGGAGAGCAGCAGGTTGCGGGACTCCTGAAAGGCGTCGGTCTTCTGCGCGTCGGGGTCGACGATGATGTTGCCCTTCCAGACCGCGGTCGAGCGTCCCTGCAAGACGCCGCGGAAGGCGAGGTCGGAGGTCGTGTTCGGCGCGGCGTGCTCCTGGGTGGTATCGAAGTCGATGTGCTGGCGGCCGTGGGTCGCGTACGCCCCGGTGACGCGAGCATCCGCTCCGGGACCTCCCAGCCGTGTCTCCATCCGCACATGTCCACGGGCCGACCCGAATCCGAGCGCAACCCAGTCGAGCCTGGCGTCCCGCGCGACCTCCGCCCGGTGGGTGCCGAAGATCCAGCTGTGCTCCGACAGCGACTGCCCGGAGATGAAGCGCAGCCGGGCGTTGTCGCCCACGACCAGCTCCACCACGGTGTTGAACAGGCCGTCCACGTCAGGTGCGCCGGACAGATACTGCTCCCAGACCTCGGCCTGGGCACCCGGCTCGAGCACGATCAACGTACGGTGGTGAAGCTCTGACCGGGTGACTCCCTGGATGGTGGTCAGGAGGATCGGCGCCTGCACCGCGACGCCGGCCGGAACGTACACGAAAGCTCCGCCGCTGAAAGCGGCGTCGTTGCGAGCCACGAAGAGGTTCTCCGTCGCGACGATCGTTCCGAGGTGGGCCTCGACGAGCTGCGGATGCTCCCGCGCCGCACGCTGGAGCGAGGTCACGATCACGCCCTCGGGCAACTCCCCGATCAGCACCGGCTCGCCGGCGTCTCGCTGGTGAAGCTCGGCGACGGCATCAGGCTGGAACAAGGGCGGCTCCGACGCCGGGGGCGTCGCTGTCGACACGCCGCCGTTCTCGGGCGCCGGCCCGTCGGCCGGCGCCAGTCCGTAGAGGTCCAGGTCGAGCCCGGAGAGGTCGGTGAACTCCCATCCCGGCCGCCCCTTGAACTGGGGCAACGACAGGGTGTCGCGCAGGGCGGCGGCGCGCTCGCGGCGCGCGGTCAGGAAGTCAGGCTCGGTGATCGCCTGACTAGCCAATCGAGCCCTCCATCTGGAGCTCGATGAGGCGGTTCATCTC
>JBPCPO010000105.1:0-16509 GCA_050999075.1 Solirubrobacteraceae bacterium | reverse complement strand
TCGGCGGCGACGCGGTGCCGGGTCGCTTTGCGGCGGCGACGCTCGCACGGCTCCGCGGGCTGCCCGTGGCGATGAGTTGGGTACGCGGCAACGGTGAGCGCGAGGTGGCGGAAGCCATCGGCGCTGTTGCCGCGGACCCGGATGACCCCGTCGCGGTCGCCGCCGCGCTGAGCGCGGCCGAGCTCAGCGAGGCAACCGCTCTCGCGCTCGGTGAGCTCCCGAGGACCGTTAGCGTCGACGGGGTCCTCTACTGCCACGCGAGCCCGCGCCGCGACGACGAGATGCTGACGCGCCTGTCGAGCGCTGAACGCTGGTCTGAGGCGATGGTCGGCGTCGATGTCGCACTCGTGGTCGGCGGCCACACCCACCAGCAGGACGACCGCACGGTCGACGCTCTGCGGTTCGTGAACGCCGGTAGCGTCGGCTTGCCGTACGAGGGTACCGGCGCGGCGCGCTGGCTTTGGGTCAGCGACGGTGTCCCGGAGTTTCGGACGACGTTGTACGACGCCGGGGCCGCAGGGGCTCGGATCCTCGACGCCGGCTGGCCGGACTCGCGCTCGGTGAACGCGTCGCTCATCGACCCGATCGACCCTGCGTCCGTGCTCGGTGCTGCGTGCGAGGTCCTGCTCCCACGCGAGGGAATCGAACTGCGCCGCAAAGCGGCGCTCGGTGGGCGCCACGGTTACCCTCGCCGTCGGGCGCGAGCATGTGCGGGCCGTGCTCCTCGAGGAACGCCTGCCACTCCTCGGAGGTCAGCTCCCGGCCGCCGGCGCGTTCGGTGATCGCCGCCCACGAGGTGTCGGGGGCGATCACGAGCTCTCCGGCGGGCCCGCGGTCACGGATCACGTAGCGGCCTGAGACCGCGCCGCTGAGCTGGACGTGCGTGGTGTCGCTCACGGCGCTCATGATCGCAGGTGCTCGAGGTAGCGTCCGAGGGGAGTCTCGGCGACGGGGATCTGGTCGTGGCGGCGGGCCCGCTCGAGGTAGTCCTCGACCGGCGCCCGGGAGTGGGTGCTCGGCCAGCTCGGCCATGCGGACGTAGGTGACCTCGGCCTCCAGGCGCGCCAGCTCGCCGGCGTCGCGCACGCCGTAGCGGTTGCGACGGACGTTGGCGCCCGGCGAGCTAGACGTACGGGTCCTCAGGCACGGCGGGCGTGGCGCGGCCGCCGGGCCTCCACCGATCGGCGGGCGCGTGCCGCCAGTTGGCGCACGGCATCGGGTATTCGCCCGGCCGCGATGCGTTCGATGCGTCGATTACCACCTCGATTCCCCACCGCGCTGCTGGCAGTCCCTCGCCGCTTCTCAGATCGACGCGCCGATGACGCTCCGCGTGCGGCCCGGCGCGCGGATGGCGCGACAGGCTCCAACCTCCTGTCCCGGCATCAGCCACCTCCGCGTGAGAGCTCAGCCACCGTCAACTGACCGACGACGCCCGCGGCCAAACGTGACATCGACTTCACGATAAGGGTCCGGCGTCGATGGTCAGCGCCGCGCCGCAGTCGGCGATTTTCCGCCCGGATCACCGGCGGAGCGGCTATTCGGCGTCGGGCAGGAGGATGAAGAGACCGGCGACCGAGTTGTCGTGGTTGAAGGTGATCCGAGCCTTCATCGGCCCGTGCTCGAAGACCAGCGGGACCTCGGCGATGCGGAAGGGCCCCTTGCGCACGATCGACGGCGGGCCGAGGGCCTGCAGCGCACCGGCGCTACTCGACAGTTGCTGCCACACCTCGGCCACCTGCTCGACCGGCAGCTTGGTGCGCATCGTCTCATCCCAATCGGCGGTGAGACCATCCCAGTCGTGATCGCGGATCTGCTCGACGATTTCGGTCGATCGTTGCGCCAGCGGCGCGAACTCGACGCTCGCATCCGCCACGGATCCCTCCGCAAAAGCGGTGTCTGGTCGCCTGCCCGCAACGGTGCGGCTATCCGACGGGAACGGCACGGTCTCGTACACCTCGATCTGGGCGTTGGCCAGGCCTGGGCACCCGCTGGCCAGGGCAGCGGCGGCGTCCAGGCTGTGCGCTTGGACGATCGAATAGCCGCTAATCGCCAGCGGTGTGCCGTCGCTGACCGCGCCGTCTGAGGCCACCGTCTTGCCCGCCGCGAACGGGTTCCCAGCGTCGACCACGGCCGAGCCCAAACCGTCGAACCACCGCTGCCACGAGGCCGTGACCGCGCCTGGGTCGCCGCTCGGGTCGGGGCGGCCGGTGTAGATGAATACGTACTTGCCCATGGTTCCGCCAGCCAGGAACTTATCCGGTCACCTTCTCGGGGGGCGAACCCGTGCCCCATGTCGATCGGCTCAGGCTCTGCCGCTGGTGGACCCAACGTTGGGCTGTCAGCTTTCGCGATCGCCAACGGGGAAGGCCCTATTGTCAGCAGCCAGTGCAGACGCCGCGAATTCCTGAGCTTCGGCAGCTACCGGTCGTCCGCGCAGCTCGCCGACGGCGGTCAAGACGCTGCGGCTCTACCGGGGCTCGGTCATCCCTCGGTCCGGCGCCGAGTGTGATCCGCGACGACGTCGCCCCGATCGCGTCCCAGCCCTTGGCCGACCTCGCGCGTTGGCTCGATCAGCGCCCTGGCTGACCTGCCGGGAGCGGGCAAGGTGGTCCGGCGTCTGAAGCGACCTGGACGATCTAACGCCCGTATACGGTGCGCTCGAGCGTCCAGGTCCTCCATCGATCGGGACGGGAGGGGACGCCCCGGCGACGAAGCTAGCCCACCGCCCGGAAAAGGATCGTCTCGGTGAAGCTCGTGCCGTCGACCTGGTAGAAGTAGCAGCCCGGCTGCTTGACGCGCGTGACGGTGAACCATTCGCGTCCGGTGCCCCGAGGCGTCGCGGCGCCCCGGCCGGGGGCGTCCAACTGGAGCTCGTCGTAGGGGACCTGGCTGTCGCCGAAGCCGACCGCCCCGCCCGCGGCACCGCCACCACCCGTGAGACCGCCACCGCCGGCCGACCCACCACCCGTGACACCGCCACCGCCGGCCGACCCACCGCCGGTCGACTCGCCACCGGACCCGGTGAGCTGACGACCACGGATCAGGACCGGTCCCTCGTAGCTGGAGTCGGCGGTCCAGATCATCCGGGCGCCCTCCCACCGGCTGCCGGTGAAGGTCATCAGCTTGAGTCGCAACGACCCCAGCGGCGCGACCGGCCCGTTGATCTGGTGCGATACGCACGACGAGTCCATGGCCACGCTTGGCAACGACAATCCACGGTCGAGCAGCGCGCGGCTCACCCCGCCCGAGCATCCGCTCGAGCACATCTCGTAGGTGGCGTACCCGGTGCTCCCGCGCAGCCCGGGCGGCGGACGCCCTGTGCCGCTGGCAGCGAGCGGCGCCGACGTCGTGTCGGTGGTGCCCGCCGGCGCTGCGGTCCTGCTCGTGGTCGCGCCGGTGTCGGTGCCACCGCTCGCACCAGATGCGCCCCGCGCCTGGGAACGTGACGCATGGGAGGCGCCGGCCCCGCAGCCCGCAGCCAGGAGCGCGAGCAAGCCCAGCAACGCCACGCCCATTGGACGGCTCCGCATCGAGCTCATCTCGCTCCGCAATGGCCCGGAGGCGCTTCTCTCCTCACGCCGCGGACGCCGCGCCCGCAGCGCAGATCGATTGCCAGACCAACTCGACCGGATGGTGGATCGGGAGCGGATGTCCGAGCTCACGCAGGTGCATGTCCAGCTGGGCGGCGCAGCCCGGGTTGGCAGCCGCGATCGCCTGCGCCCCCGTGTCGAGCAGGTGACGCGCCTTCCGCGCGCCGAGCTCCGCCGCCGCCTGCGGCTGCACCAGGTTGTAGATGCCGGCCGAGCCGCAGCAGACGTCGCGTTCGGCGCTCACCTCGAGCAGCTCGAGCTCGGGAATCGTCCCGAGCAGCGCGCGGGGTGCGTCGCGCACCCCCTGGGCGTGCGCGAGGTGGCAGGCATCGTGGTAGACCACGCGCAGGGGCACCGGCCCCCGCCCGGCGGCCGCGGGCACCGATGCCAGCAGCTCGGTGATGTCGCGCACCTGGGCCGAGAACGCACGCGCGCCGGCGGTGCCGAGCAGGTCGCCGTACTCCTTCATCGCCGCGCCGCACCCGGCGGCGTTGACGACGATGTAATCGAGTGGTCCGAGGCCGCCGAACGCGGCGATCGTCGCTTGGGCGCGCGCGGTCGCCGCCTCCTCCTCGCCCGAGTGCAGCTCGAGCGCGCCGCAGCAGTCCGGGAGCTCCGGCGCGAGCACCTCGAATCCCTCGGCGGCGAGGGCGGCGATCGTCGCGCGGTGGATCTGCGGATAGAACACTCGTTGCACGCAGCCGAGCAGCAGGCCCACCCGTCCACGTACGGGGCCCGCCGCGGGTGTGCGCGGCGGCACAGTGGCTCGCCGTGCGTTGCGAACGGGGGCCCGGGGGGCGACCTTGGTCAGGATGGCCAGGCGCTCGGGAAGGTGCTCGGTGCCGAGCTTGCGGGCCGCGGCCAGTATCGGGACCAGGGCGCGCAGGCGCTTGGGGTGGGGGAGGGTCTCGAACAGCAGCAGTCGCAGCGCCCGCTCAGCGGGCGGACGCTCGTGGTTTCGCTCGACCTGAGGCCGTACACGCTCGATCAGCCGGTCGTAGCGAACGCCCGAGGGGCAGGCGGTGACGCAGGCCATGCAACCCAGGCAGCGGTCGAAGTGGGTGACCATCTCGTCCGAGAGCTCATCCCCGTCGAGGGCGTCGTCGATCAGCACGATCCGCCCTCGGGGAGAGTCCGCCTCCTGACCCCACAGCACGTAGGTCGGGCAGGAGTCCAGGCAGAATCCGCAGTGCACGCAGTCATCCACGATCGACTGGTCGGGCGGACGATGGGTGTCGAACGCCGCCAACTCAGATCCCCCCGACAAACACACCCGGGTTGCAGGCGCCGGCCGGATCGAACCGCGCCTTGACCCGCTTCATCAGCGCCAGCGCGCAAGGCTCGCTCTCACCCCACGGGCACGCGGCGGCTCGCGCGGTTTCGGGTGCGTCGAGGAGCATCGAGCCGGCACCGGCCGGGAGGCCGGCGCGCAATCGCGGCACGGCCTCGGGATCGAGCTCGACGAAACTGGCGCCGAGGGCGGCCCGGCCCACGAGCGTCCCGTCGCAGCTGGTGGCGGCGCGCAGCACGTTGGCCAATGAGCTCGGGGGCGCCGTGATCCTCACCAGCGCTCTGGTCGGCGAGCGCTGTCCCGCGCGCTGGCGGGCCCACAGATCGGCGTCGTCGGTAACGACGTCAATCTGCTCGAGGCCGGACTCCCCCATCAGGAGGGCGATGCGCTGCGCCCGGCGTACCGCGTCCGCGCCGCCGCAGCGTGCGAGCATCCCTCCCCGACCGCCGCGCCAGGCGACGTCGAGAGCCTCGAGCTCGAGCGGAGCGGCGGCCAGCACACCTGATGCGCGGGCCAGCACGTCGGCGTCGGCGCTCGCGCCGAGAACGGTGGCGGTGTCGATGGGGAGAGGATGAAGGCGCACGCTGACCGAGAGGATCACCCCGAGCGTCCCGAACGAGCCCGCGAACAGCTTCGCCAGGTCATAGCCGGCGACGTTCTTGATCACCTTGCCGCCCGACCGGGCGATCGTCCCGTCGCTGAGCGCCACCGTCATGCCGACGACGAGATCGCGGGGTGAACCGTAGCGGTGGCGCAGCGGACCGCAGTCGGCGGTGGCGATCACGCCTCCGATCGTCGCCTCGCCCGTGGCCGGCACGCCGGCGCTCGACGGCGGATCGAGCGCGAGCATCTGGCTTTCGGCGGCGAACCGCGCCTGCGCCTGGCGCAGCGGCACGCCCGCCTGGAGGATCGCGGTCAGGTCGCCGACGTTGTGCTCGACGATCTCGTTCAGGTCGCCGGTGCGCAGCTCGACGTCGGGCTCGGGGACGGGGCGTCCCCAGGCGAGCTTCGTGCCCGCGCCGCGGATGCGCACCGTCTGTCCCTCGGCGCTCGCCTGGGCCAGTCCCGAGGCGGCCTGCTCGAAGGTCGCGGGCGAAAGCTCGTGCGTCATGGTTCAGAACCGCGCGGCCACGCCCGCGCGCTCGAGTGGATGCTCACGATAGGGACCGGGGACCTCGCCGCACAGGCGCGGGGTCGGCATCACCTTGCCAGGGTTGGCGAGCCCGTGAGGATCGAACGCGCATCGAAGGCGCTGAAAGGCCTCGAGATCGGACTCCGAGAACATCGCCGGCATGTAGGCCTTCTTGTCCACCCCCACGCCGTGCTCGCCGGTGATCGAGCCGCCCGCGTCGACGCAGGCCTTGACGATCAGTCCGGCGAGCTCCTCGGCGCGCTGGGGCTCTCCCTCGATGGCGGCGTCGTAGCAGACCAGTGGGTGCAGGTTCCCGTCCCCGGCGTGGAACACGTTGGCCACCTGGAGCCCGTATTCGCCGGCCAGGGCATCGATCTGGCTCAGGACCTCCGACAGCCGGGTGCGCGGGATCACCCCGTCCTGCACGTAATAGGCGGGGGCGACTCGTCCCATGGCCGCGAAGGCCGCCTTGCGGGCTCTCCAGATCAGCTCACGGTCGTGCTCATCGAGTGCGACGCGCACGTCCCGGGCCCCCGCGCGGGTGCAGAGGCCCACCACGTGCTCGAAGCGCACCGTGCATTCCTCGCGCGGACCGTCGAGCTCGACGATCAGGGCGGCGCCGGCGTCGAGGCGGTAACCGGCGTTCGTCGCCTGCTCGGCGGCCTTGATCGAGAGGCGGTCCATGATCTCGAGTGCGCCGGGGACGATGCCCGCGCTGACGATCGCGGTGACCGCGTCGCCCGCCTCGCTCATGTGCTCGAAGAAGGCCACCAGCGTGCGCACGCTTTCGGGCACCGGCAGCACGCGGAGCGTGATCCGGGTGGCGACGCCGAGCGTTCCCTCCGAGCCGACGAACGCACCGAGCAGGTCGTAGCCCGGAGCGTCACGGTCGAGCTCGACGACCGAGCCGTCGCTGAGCACCAGCTGCAGGCCGGTCACGTAGTTGGTGGTGAAGCCGTACTTGAAGCAGTGCGCGCCCCCGGAGTTCTCGGCCACGTTGCCTCCGATCGAGCAGACGATCTGGCTCGACGGATCGGGAGGGTAGAAGTGCGTGGGGGAGACGGCTCGGGAGATCGCCAGGTTCGTGACTCCGGGCTCGACGACGACGCGCGCGTCATCCAGGTCCACGGACAGGATCCTGCGCAGCCGCGCGAGCACGATCAGCACGCCCTCGGCGACGGGCAGCGCACCGCCGGAGAGCCCGGTGCCGGCGCCGCGGGCGACCCACGGGACGCCCGCTTCGAAGCAGGCCAGCACCACGCGACGAACCTCCTCGGCGGTGCCCGGCAGGACCGCCGCGACCGGCGTCTGGCGGTAATGAGTCAGCCCGTCGGAGCGGTAGGTGGCCAGGTCGTGCGGGTGGGTCAGCACCTGCTCGGCGCCACAGATGGCCTGCAGGCGGGCAAGCAGAGGCGTCGAGGCGGACGGCATCGCGGCCAAGTATTGCCGATCGCGGGGGAGAGCCCGCTGGCCCGCAGGCCAGCGGGCCAAGGGGGACGCCCGGGTTAGGACCCTCAATAGTCTCTCGCGGGCCCTCACCGCCCCAAGGCGGTCTCCGTCAACCTCACCCGCACATCACGGCTTCTGATCGTGCTCCCCGCCGGTAGGAGCGGATCCTTGGCCGGGTAGGTGTAGGAGAGCCGGACCGTCCCGCTTCCGGGGAGCTTCACGCGCAGGTCGAAATAGCCGTACGTGCTGGTGATGGCGACGGTCTGCACCGTCTGAAACGCGCCTCGCGAACGGGGCTGGAACTGAATCTGGGCGCTCTGTGGCCCACCCCCCGGATCAGTGCTCGCGAAGTGCGCGGGACGCACGCAACCCCAGACCTCCAGGCGCGCCCCCCGGCGCGCCGTGGTCAGCGGCAGGTAGAGCGGCAGGCGCCACGCATCGTAGGTCGGCTTGGGCTTGCCGCGGTCGGTGAGTAGCCCGCTGGCAAAGCCGCCGTAATCGTTGCTGGCCAGCGGGGGGAGGGGATCGTAGAGCAGGTACTGCTCGAAGCTGCTCATGCGGGGATCGAGCCAGGAGATGTACTCGGCCCAGTTGAGGTAGTAGGCGGCGGTGGTCACGGAGGCCCAGGGCAGGCGCTTGGTGGGGTGCTTGGGGGGACTCGTGATGTACCCGAACTCGGTGTCGTAGATCGGCAGGCGCCGGCTTGACCGGTAGACCCGCTGCAGGCGGTCGAGCGCGCGCTCGAATCCTCCGAGCTCGCCGAGCGTCGAGTAGTCCGGATCGGGCTGAGCCTCCTGATTGGGTGGGTACCAGCGCATGTACGGGTGATCGGAGATGCCGCTGGCCTGAAACAGACCCGGGTTGGCGGATCGAAATCGTGCCGATCCCGCGGCGGTGCTCGGACAGCCGCGGGCGGCGGCGGCGGGGCCACGGAGCTTCCGATAGGAGTGGTCGACGCAGTACATCGCGCGCAGGAAGACCAGGGGCTTCATCCCCGAGAAGATCCCCCAGTAGCTCAGCCCCCGTGGGGCCAGTTCGCCGATCAGGATCGTATCGTGGCCGTGGCGGGTGCCCTGCAGCGCGCCCCAGCCGGCATCGACCAGGTTGCGGTAGAGCCGCGGACTGTTCTCCACGCTGAGATGGGGACCGGTGCCCTGGGGAGCGAGGCTCGGGCCGTAGTCGGGCTCGTTCCAGATCGACCAGTAGCTGACCGCCGGAAGATCGTCCTGGTTGCCCGGCGAGATCGAGTGGGTGCGGGGGTCGTAGCGGCCGCTGTAGCGCGTTCCGACCGCGTGCACGAACGCCCCGAACTCTCGCGGCGAGGGGTCCCAGTTGGGGTGGGGCTTGTCCCGCGGCGCTCCCGGGCCCGTGGCCCACAGCGGCGCGCCACCGGCGAGGTCGAAGTCGAGCTTGATCCCGGCGCTCTGCGCGTCCTTGACCACCGTGTCCCACGGGCGCCAGTTCCGGGCCGGGTAGGCCGCGGGATCGCTGGCGTCAAAGCCGCGTGGTCGCCGGTGCGAGCCCGCGTTTGGGGCGATTGATGACCAGCGCAAGATCACGCGCATGCGGTCGACGCCGAGCGATCGCATCTGGGCCAGCGTCCCGGACGGATCGGTGAGCAGGTGCGGCTCCTCCTGGAAGATCGCCTCCTGGCGACCGGAGGCGAGCGCGCTCGACACGAAGCTCAGGGCGCAGATGCCGGCGAGCGTCGGGATGGCGATCGCGGCGGACCGCAGGCGTCGGCAGCGGATGACCGCGCTGGTGGCGAATCTCACCTGACGGTCACGGTCACGTCGCGGCTGTGAACCGTCCCGTCCTCGGAGGCCAGGGGATAGCTCCACGCCAGCCTCACCGTCCCGCTGGTCGAGAAGGCGACGTGCACGTCGAAGTAACCCTCCGACGGCTCGGGGATCGTGATCGTCCTCACGGTCCGGAAGCCTCCGCCCGACTGGGGCCGGAACTGGATCTGCACCGTCTGGGGCGCGTGGTTGGAGTCCACCCAACCGAAGTGAGCCGGTCGCGCATCGCCCCATACCTCCAGGCTGTGGCCCCGCCGGGTCGATGTCACCGGGAGATAGAGCGGTAGCCGGTAGGCGTCGTAGCCGGGCTTGTGGCTCCCGTCGGCGCGCTCGAGGCCGCTCGAATAGGCGCCCGGGCCTCGGCCCTGCGGGTCGCGCAGCTCGTACTGCATCGTGGTCTTGATCCGCGCGCTGCGCCAGCTCAGGTACTCGGCCCAGTTGATGTAGCCGGCGGCGGTCGCCGGCGAGACGTGATGACCGGTGTTCGGCGGGTTGGTGATGTAGCCGTACTCGGTGTCGTAGATCGGAAAGCGCGTGCCCGAGCCGTACTGCCTCTGCAGGCGATCGAGCTCGCGCTCCATGCGCGGAAGCTCGGGAAACGTCGCGTAGTCAGGATCCGTCGATGCCTCCTGGTTGGGGGGCAGGTTCTCGGGATAGGGATGGATCGAGAAGCCGCCGGCGTTGAACAGTGCGGGATTGGCGGCACGGAACTGCCGCGACGCCGCCGCCGTGGTGGGGCAGCCCAGGGCCGCGGCCGCCGCGCCGCGGAGCTCGCGGTAGGAGGAGTTCACGCAGTAGAGCGTGCGGATGAACTGCAGCGGCTTGGTCTGGGCGAAGTTGCCCGGCAGGCCCTCGGGATGGCCGCGACCCGCCGGGCCGCTGAGTCCGCGCGGTGCGAGCTCGCCGATCAGGATCGTGTCGTGGCCGTGGTTGGTGGCGTGGAGGCTCGTCCAGGCCGAGTCGACCAGCGCGCGATAGCGGCCGGGGGCGACGGAGACCGTCGAGCCCCTGATGGCCTGCGGGGCGAGGTCCTCCCCGAAGTTGGGCTCGTTCCAGACCGACCAGAAGCCGACCCGCGGGAGGGTGGTGGACGCACCAGCTGGTACGTAGGTGCCGCTGTAGCGCCGTCCGATGGCGTGGACGAAGAAACCGAATTCACGCGCCGAGGGCTTCCACTCCGGATGCGGCTTGTCCCGCGGCGCTCCGGGCGCGTCCGCCCACAGCGGCCCTCCGAGGCCGCCGCCCAGCGTGAAGTCGACATTGATCCCCGCGGCGCGGGCGTACTTGACGATCTGGTCGTAGGGATACCAGTTGGCCTCGGGATAGGCACCGGGATCGGAGGCGTCAAACCGCGCCGGTCGGGAGTGGGAGCGGGACGCGGGGGCGACCTTCGACCAGTACACGTTGATCCGGACGATGTCCACCCCCAGCAGCCGCAGGCTCGCGAGCGTCGCCTGGGGATTGCTGTATACGCCGCCGTCGGCGAACATCGCCAGCTGCCCCTGGGAGGCGAGCGCGGGAGCCGGGGCGGCGGTGCTGAACACTGCCGCCAGCGAGACGCAGAGCGCGAGCGCGGTTATGAGGCGTCGAGCAGGTGGCATGGCGAGTAGAACGGCTCGGGGCGGCTGAAAGTTGCGGAGCCTCGCTTTCAGGCCCCGCGCATGAGCACCCCGAAGGGACAGCGTGATCAGGCTAAGCGAATCCTAGCCAATCGTGATGGCAACGGTGCGGCTGCTGATCGTGGGGCCACCGGGATAGGACCAGCGCAGCCGCAGCGTGCCGCTGGTCGCGAACGCCTCCCGGACGTCGAAGTAGCCGTAGGGATCGGTCAACCGGACGATCCTCATGGGCTCGAACGCTCCGCGCCCGTGGGGCTGGAACTCGAGCCGCACCGCTTGGCGCTTGCCGGTGTCCAGGTGGACGAAGCGAGCCGGCCGCACGCAGCCCCAGACCTCGAGCGGCTGGCCCGGCGTGGAGGTCGTGCGGGGCAGATACAGCGGCATCCGGTAGGCGTCGTAGCTGGGCTTGCGGACCCCGCTCGCGAACTGCAGGCCACTCTCGAAGGGAGCACGGGAGGGGGAGGTCGGCGGGTCGATCAGCAGGTACTGGTCGTATGAGCGCACGCGCGGGTCTCGCCAGCTGAGGTACTCGCCCCAGTTGATGTAGTACGCCGCCTGGTCTGGCGTGGCGAAGCCGCGCTCGGGCGGATCGGTCCGGTAGCCGTACTCGGTCGAGTAGAGGTCGAAGCGGGTGCTCGAGCCGTAGGCCCGCTGCAGCGTGTCCAGCGTGCGCTCGAGCTTCGGCAGCGCCGGCAGGTCCGCATAGTCGGGCTCCCCCGGCGTGAGCGCGTTCGGGGGCTGCGCCTGGGGATATGGGTGGGCCGCGAAGCCGCCGGCGTGAAACAGGCCCGGGTTCTCGCTCGCGAACCTGGCCGACGCGCCGGCGGTGCTCGGGCAACCGCGCAACACGGCGGCCGCTCCCCGTAGGGGGCGGTTCGCGCCGTCCGCGCAGTACAGCGCCCGCAGGAACCGCAGCGGCACCATCCCGCCGAAGTTTCCCGGGCTGTCGCCGATGGTCTGCCCGCGCGGCGCGAGCTCGCCGATCAGGATCGTGTCGTGACCGTGACCGGTGCCCTGGAGCGCCGCCCAGGCGACGCGTACGAGCCCCCGGTAGAGCGCCGGGGAGACCTCGACGGTCGAGTGGTCGATCGCCTGCGGGGCGAGATCAGGGCCGTAGTTGGGCTCGTTCCAGATCGACCAGAAATCCACGCGCGGCAGCGGCTTGGACGCGCCCGGCGGCGTGTAGCGGCCGCTGTAGCGGGTCGCAACCGCGCGGACGAACAGCCCGAACTCGGGCGAGGAGGGCTTCCACTGCGGCTGCGTGCGGGGGTGGGGGGCGCCGGGGCGCGAGGCCCAGGCCGGAGGCGGCGCCGTGAGGTCGAGGTCGACTCCGATCCCGCGCGCGGTGGCGTTGCGCACGATCGTGTCGTAGCTCGCCCAGCTCGCCGGAGGGTAGGCCGCCGGGTCGGCGGCGTCGAAGTGCCTCGGACGCGAGCGCGACGCGGCGTCTGGGGCGAGCGCGCCCCAGGCCACGAACAGCCGGATCCGGTCGGCGCCCAGGCGCCGGAGGGTGTCGAGCGTCTTGACGGGATCGGCGAGCAATTGCGGCGTGGCCTCGAAGATCGACTCCAGTCCGTGCCCGGAGCCCCGTCCCCCCCGTTCTCCCGATCCCGCGCCCCCGAATCGCGCGGGGCCCGCAGGCCCCGCGCCCGAGGAGCGCAACGCGACGATCACCGCGACTACGACGATCAACCCGAGCAGGCTCAGCACCCCGGCTCGCCGGCGCTGCCTGGCGCGCTGGCGCTGGCGCTGCGCAGCTGACAAGCGGAGGCGCTGGGCAGGCGGTGGCCGGCGGCGCGGCGATGGGCGGGGGTCGGCCAAGCCCGGCACAATAAGGGTGCGCGCGGGTGACGCCCGGTTGGGCGATCGGTTTTACAATCCCGGCCGATGCTCCTCCCGGCTCGCACGGGCGCTGCCCCTGCGGCCCATGACGCAACGTCGGCGGGGGCACCGCCGACGCGGATCTGGCGGGCCGCAGCGCGAGCGCGGGCAGCCGGGATCCCCGCCGAGATCTGGGTTCTGGGCGCGCTGACGGTGCTGGGAGCGGCGCTGCGCTTCGCCACCATCGCCAGCCAGAGCTACTGGTTCGACGAGTCCCAAGCCGTGCACGAGCTGCGACTGTCGTTCGGTGGGATGCTCAGCGCGATCGGATCGAACGAGCCCAACCCGCCGTTCTACTTCCTGATCGGCTGGCTGTGGGGGAAGGTCCTCGGCACCTCCGAGGCGGGGCTCAGGTCGCTGTCGGGCGTCGCCGGCACCGCGGTGATCCCGATCGCGTATCTATGCGGGCGCGAGCTGGTCTCGCGCCGGGCCGGGCTGTTCGCGGCGGCGTTCGCCGCCCTCAATCCGTTCATGATCTGGTACTCGCAGGAGGCGAGGGAGTACATGCTGTTGGCCGCACTGTGCGGAGCATCGCTGCTGTTCTTCGCGCGAGCATGGCGCCGGCCCTCGCCGCGCCACATTGCCTGGTGGACGGTGTTCTCGGCGCTGGCCCTGCTCACGCAGTACTTCGCCGGCTTCCTCGTCGCCGGCGAGGCGATCGTGCTGCTGTACGTGGCCCGCAACCGTGTGATCGCGGCGGCGGCGGGGGCGCTCGCGGTGGTCGAGGTGGCGCTCGTGCCGCACCTGCTGAACCACGCCTCGCACCCGCTCGGCTGGATCGACGTCTTCCCGCTCTCGATCCGAATCCAGCAGGTGCCGGTCCAGTTCGGCTTGGGCGCGCTCTATCAGAGCTCGCTGGTCACCGATGGCCTGCTCGGGGCGGCGGTGCTGGCTGGCTGCCTGATCGTGCTGCTGATCGTGGGAACTCCGAGCGCGCAGCTTCGCGGCGCCGCCCTAGCCGGCGCGGTAGCGGCCTTTGTGGTGCTCGTGCCGCTGTTGCTGGCCGCGCTCGGCCACGACTACTACGTCCCGCGGGCGCTGATGCCGGCGTGGATTCCGCTGGCCATCGTGATCGGTGCGGCCTGCGCCGCACCGCGCCTAGCCGCGGCGGGGGCGGCTCTCGGAGCGGTGCTGCTCGGCGGCTTCGTCTACGCGGGGATCGCGGTCGCGGCGCACCCCCAGTACCAGCGGCCCGACTGGCGAGGGGTTGCGGCTGCGCTCGGTCATGGTTCCGGGCCGCGGGCGATCGTCGCCTACGACGGTGGGTTCGCCAGCGGTCCCCTGGCGATCTACCTGCACGGAGTGCCGTGGTCCCAGAGCGCCGCCGCCACGGTCACGGTCGGTGAGGTCGACGTCGTCGGCAGCACCTCCCAGACTCGCGCCCAGGGCTTGCCTGCGGGGGTCACGCTGATCGCCAGCCGAGCGGTCAACAGCTATCTGGTCGAGCGCTTCTCGTTGCATCCGGCTTGGCATCTGACGCCGGCGGCGATCGGCGCGCGCGCCGGAGCGCTGCTGGCTCCGGCACCGCCGAGTCCCGCGGTGCTGATTCAGCGCCCGCCGGCCTGACCGTCCGCGAGACCAAACCGTTCGCCGGCCCCAAATGGTCCGCAGGCCCCAACCCTCGCGTGTCCCAAACGGGTCGGCGAGCCCTAAGCTTGGCCGCCTCGTGCGTCGCCGCCTGCTCCTTACCGTGCTGTCCGCCGTGCTGGGGACGCTGGCCCTGATGACCCTCGGCTCCCCGTCGGCGCTCGCCGGCCAATCCAGCGTGGTCTCCGACTGCAACACCAACAATCGGCTCACCCACCACTATTCGGTGCCACAGCTGCGCGACGCGCTCGCCACCATGGGTGCCGACGTCAAGCAGTACACCAACTGCTACGACGTGATCGACAGCGCGCTGCTGGCCCAGCTCGGCGCCACGCGCCAGGGCGGCTCGGGCGGCGCGCCGAGCTCGAGCTCGGGGGGCTCGTTCCTGTCGACCCCGCTGGTGGTGGTGCTCGTGCTGCTGGCCCTGGCGGCGCTGACGCTCGGCGCGGTAGCCGTTCGGCGTCGCGGGAGAATGGGCGGCGAGAGCAGCAGCGAAAGCCGCGGTGGGGAGGGTGGCGACGCCGGCGCCACAAGCGACGACGGCGCTGACCGCGGCGAGGCGGGCACCCGCAGCGGCCAGGGCGAGGGCAGCTGAGGGTCACCGCTCTACACTGACCACATGGCCTCCGAGCGCCAGATCCACGTCGGCGCCGTCCCGATCGGCGGCGGTGCCCCGGTCGCGGTGCAGACCATGACCAAGACCGAGACGGCTGATCTGCGCGCGACGATGGACCAGATCAGACGGGTGAGCGAGGCCGGTGCCGACATCGTCCGCGTGGCGGTCCCGCGCGAGAAGGATGTCGAGGCGCTGAGGACGATCGTGCGCGAGTCGCCGATTCCGGTCATCGCCGACATCCACTTCAATCACACGCTGGCGCTCAAGGCGCTCGACGCCGGGGCGCACTGCGTGCGGCTGAATCCCGGCAACATCGGCGGTCCGGACAAGGTCGCGCAGGTCACCGAGCGCGCGGCTCAGCTGCGCATCCCGCTGCGGATCGGGGTCAACTCGGGCTCGCTGCCCAAGCACCTGCACGCGCTCGAGCGTGACAATCCGGTGGAGGCGCTGGTCACCGCGGCGGCCGAGTTCGTCGAGCTGATGGAGCGGCTGCATTTCGCGGACTTCAAGGTTTCGATCAAGTCGACCAACGTGCCCAACACGATCGCCTCCAACCGCCTGCTGTCGCGGCGCATCCCCTATCCGCTGCACCTCGGGATCACCGAGGCGGGCACGAAATGGTCCGGATCGCTGAAGTCGGCGGTTGGCCTGGGGACGTTGCTGGCGGACGGGATCGGCGACACGATCCGGATCTCGCTGTCAACCTTTCACGCCGAGGAGGAGGTCAAGGTGGCGTGGGAGATCCTCAAGGCGCTCCAGCTGCGCGAGCGCGGACCGGTGCTGATCGCGTGCCCCACCTGTGGCCGGCTGCAGTTCGACATGGACACGGTGGTGGCGGAGATCGAGCGGCGTCTGGAGGCCTACGAGGATCCGATCGAGGTTGCGGTGCTGGGCTGCGCGGTCAACGGGATCGGCGAGGCTTCGCACGCCGACTTCGGGATCGCCGGGGCCAAGGACGAAGGGTTCATCTATAGCCGGGGTCAGGTGCTGCGCAAGGTTCCTACCGATCAGCTGGTCGACAAGCTGTTCGCGGAGATCGACAAGTACGTAAGCTCAGGGCGTGTCGATATGGACGCTTCCGAGGCCTCGGAAGCGGCTGCGGGGCTGGCGCGGATAGAGGCCGAGAATGCCGGGGAGCTGACGCCGGAGCGGCTCGCCGCGATGGAGGCTACGGCGGCCGCCGCCGAGGCTGGCGCCGCGATCGACGACCCCGAGCCGGTTCGCCTGGACGAAGTGGCGTCCCCGGTGCTCGGTCGGCGCTTTACCCGGGCCTGAGGGCCCGTTCCCCCCGGGCCTGAGGGGCTGGTCGTGAAAACCACCACATATATTCCCGTTTTCCCACCAACCCCCAGTCGGGGGGGGGGGGGGCGCCTCGCTTGTGTTGGTGTGGGCTTGGCGTTTTCCCCCCTCCCCCCCCCCCCCGACCGGGGGCTGGTCGTGAAACGGGAATATATGAGGCTGTCGCAAAATCCTGGCTGGTTCGGTGAGGTTGCTGGATTCTGACCAGTCGTGGAGGCGGTGGTCTGTCCGGGTGGCGTGATAGAA
>JBPCPO010000023.1:0-19592 GCA_050999075.1 Solirubrobacteraceae bacterium | reverse complement strand
GGGGAGCGTGCGAACATTCGTCATGGCGTGCCTTCCTGCCGGCCCATACGCCGGCCTCGGTCTTGATCAACCGGGAAGGTACGCCGCCTTTCTCCTCAACGCCGTCCACAACATTCGGTTATAGCTCGGGTACCGATCTAATCGGAGTGAACTGGGGTGGTGCGCCGCCACGGTCGTCGCGCCCGCTGCCGCTCAAGGCTGGGTGGGCTGCCACGGGTTCCGGGTGGTGGGCGGCGTCGTCTGCCGGGCTGGGGGTTGGCGATCAGGTCGCGGTAGCGGGGTAGCGCAATCATCTGCCCCAGATCCAACGGTTAGTGTTTGTCGCCACCGATCGGTCGTGAGGACGCCGCTCGACCTCCACGATCCGCGGGCCAGCGCTCACGTGGCGTAGAGCACCGCAGCATTGGGCCAACTGGCCGCCCGTCCTGGCCACGGAAGGTCGCCGAGTGGCGACAAACCGGGTAGGCCCAGTGCTCGGGTCCGTGTCACCAGGCCCAAAGTAGCGCTCGCCTCCGCGGGGCCCCCGGGCGATGTGCGCCGTTCAGACTGGGAACCGGACGATGGTGTCGTCGTAGCTGGCTTGTGCGTCGGTGAGCGCGATCCGGGAGTAGATCTCGAGCGATTTGCGCCTGGCGTGGCCTGAGTAGGGCTGGATCAGGACGTCGTCGATGCCTTGGGTCTTGAGCCAGGTGAACAGGAAGTGGCGGAGGCGGTGGGGTGGCATGTTGTGCGGGAGGCCGGCTTGTTTGGCGTAGCGGGCGAGCATCGCGCGGACGCCGCGGAGGCGAGCGCTACTTTGGGCCTGGTGACACGGACCCGAGCACTGGGCCTTCACGCGCGACTCCTCCCGAGTGCTGCGGGTGGCAGGGGAGAGCTACGACGGCCCCGTCACGCTCGAGGTCGAGACCCAGGCGCCCGGTTTGGCTGCGCGCCACGGTCGCGCGGGTGGAGAAGCTTCGGTGAGCATTACCGCGGGGACGGGAGGTGGCCGTCCCGGCGGCGATCCGCGCCGCACCTCGCCAGCGGGTCCTGTCCGCTCGAGCGGACGGCGTGGGGCAGCTGAGCGTCGAGGACTGCTTCGCGTCCGCTGCAGCGGACGCGGTCGAGCGCCAGCTGGCGAACGTGCGCTGTGCGGCGGCGCACCTGCGCCAGGCCGAGCTCGCGCGCGCCCACGCCAAGGACAGACGCGACCAGGCCATCGTCGCCGCGGCCCAGGCCGGCGCCAGCGTCCGCGCGCTCGGCCACGCCGCGGACATCGGCAAGACCCAGGCGTCGGAGATCGCCCGCAGGTCTCAGGGCGCCAGGAACCGGACCCTGCAACTCGCCACCAGCGAGACCGGCTATGGAGATCATGCCAGTCGTAGGCGCCAGCTTCCCCTGCTGACCGCGCAAACCGGGGCGCTCGATACGCCGCAGCGAAGTTGCGCCGTGGCACAAACGCAGGTTTGACGGCGGTCCAGCCGGTGGGCGCGGCTGCTCTCGGGGAGGAGCAGAAGTCTCAATGCTTCCCTCCAGACTGCCCCATGATCGTGAAAAGGAGAACTCCCACGGTCGTACAAGGTGCGTTCGCGACAACAGTTCGAACGGAGAACTCGTCCGTCACAATGACGGCGTCTAATGAGCCTCATCGACATCATCTCGCTCTTGCTCGGCTTGATGGGCGTCGTCGTCGGCGCCGTCGCGATCCGGTTCGCGGTCGACGCCCAGAAACGCCTGAGAAACCTCGATGGCGCCTTATCTGATGGGGTGGACGGTCTCGGTCGACGGTTGGACCAGCTTGCCGCTCAGGCTGAGGTTCTGGCTGATCTCGCAGCCCAGCTGAAGATCTCACCCGCCACAGAAGACGAGGCTGACGCGGATTCCCAGACCGAGGAAGATGCGCCCACGCAGCATGGGGATGTCGGTCCCGAAGACATCGTCGGCGCAGTGGCCAATAGAGCCGGGACGGTCGTGCTTTGGACCGTCAGGCGGCCGGGGCGAGGACGGCCACGCTGGCTCGCTGGGACCGACGACGCGTCGACTTGGGGAGCGACACGGCGGAGGGGAATTCCATATGTTTACGAGGACGGGTTCGGAGCGGACACTAAGTTATTGCCGCTGCCAGGGTTGAGGGACGAAGTCGCGGTTGGCCTACGTCAAGCGACCGAACTAGGAAGCCTGGAAGGCACTTTCGTCTACCAAGAAGACCGGGCAGGCGCCGGCGTGTACTACGTCGTGGTCCCGGACGAACAGAATGTTTGGCGGGTATCCCATACGCGGTGGGGTTGGTCAGGGATTCCGTATCCGGTCTGAGCGGCGAACGATAGTGCAGATGACTACTGACAGAAGCTCATTCCGTGCGCCTCACCTCTGACGCTGCAAAGTCAACAGCCGGGTGCACGACCACTGACTCGTCGCGGGGAGCTGGTGCAGTCGACTCCTGAAATCGACACCCGCGACGCGTCGCGCGCGCCGGCGAGCAGGTCCTCGACGACTCGCGGCGACGTGTCGTCTCTGTCGCCGACGTGTCGCTCTGGCGTCCGGGCGCTCGAGCTGGCGCAGCCCTCGCCGCGCCAGCTTGTGCTCGGGGTGCTCGTGGCCACGCCGCCAGCCGGGCTGCTCGCCGATAAGGAGGGCTCCGGCGACGCGTCGCTCCCGGCCGCCTGGGCAGATCAAGACGAGTCCTCGACGAACCTCTTCGGCTCGTCTGGCGCCCGCGAGCGCACAGCGTGAACGCTCGCCAAGCCCCCGAACGACCCGCGCAGGTCGCGTGCTTGCGGCTTGCCGTCGACGTGTTCCTCTCCCAGCCGGGCTTCTCGCCCATGACCGTCCGCTCCTACCGCCAGACGCTCGGCGCGCTGCTCAGCACACTCGATGACGCCGGGGTGCCGAGCGCCGAGCAGATCGAGGCCGCGCTCACGCTGCGCTGGGGGACCGCGGCGCCGGCGACGTGGAACCGCCACGTCGCGACCGTGCGCTCGTTCCTGGCCTACAGCGAGCGTCACCGGCTGCTGCCGGTGATCGACGTGCGCCTGGACCGCCGCCGCGAGCACGAGGACCGCACCCGATCGATCGCCAAGCCCGAGCTCGAGCGGATCTGGGCGCTACGGGTCCCGGTGCGCGAGAAGGCGCTCTGGCGGCTGCTCTACGACACCGCCGCCCGGGCCAGCGAAGCGCTCGCGCTCGATATCGAGGACCTCGACCTGGCCAACCGCTGCGCGAGGATCACCGGCAAAGGCGCCGGCTCCCAGTACATCTACTGGCAGACCCGAACGGCGAGGCTCCTCCCTCTCCTGATCGCCGGACGCCCGAGCGGCCCGTTGTTCACCACCGCCCGGAAAGCTCGCCTCGAGCTCGCCGCAGGCGACCTGTGCCCGCACACCGGCCAGGCCAGGCTGTCCTACCGCCGCGCCGGGGAGCTCTTCAAAGAGCACACCGGGCGCACGCTGCATCAGCTGCGCCACTCCGCGCTCACGCACCTCGCCGAGGACGACGTCGCGCTGCCGATGCTGATGGCGGTAAGCCGGCACACCAGCCTGCGATCCCTGCAACGCTACGCGCGCCCGGGCCCAGACGCCGTCGCGCGGCTATCGGCCCAGCGCGACCCCGAGCGACGCGGCCGCCGCAAGGCGCGCTGACGGTGCGCCCGGCGCGGTGAGCGACGTCGACCAGCTCTACGTCGTGGAGGTCGACGACCGTTGCTCAGAGCAGCTCGTCGGGCACACCGGCTGCGCCTACGCCTCACCACCCCAGTCGTCCGGGCAGGCGCTCTCGCTCGTGCGCATCCTGCTCGGCTGCCCGCAACGTGAGCTGAGCGTCGATCAGAGCCCGTGGAGCTCTGCGATCGCCGGCGGGCGGCGCACGATCCGTCTGCACCGCGTCCAAGCCGGCGGCCAGCTCGTCCTTTGAGGCGCCGCCGTCGAGTCAGGCCACATCGCCGTTGCCTTGCCCGCGTATAAAGGCGCCGGTAAGAATCGTGTCACCAGCCGCCATTTGCGCGGAAGCGATCGCGAGGGTTCCCCGTCGGCCGAGACCGCTGCGCTCGGCCGCAAAAGTCGAGACGTGGGAACAATGGAACGAATGTCGGGGTAAGCACTCGGCCTGTCCTCCGAAGCGCTTCGAGCTGGCCTTCCGGTAGTAACGGAGCAGGAACGTACGCTACGCGCTGGCCGCGCGAAGCCCGATCGCACAACCATGCCGTCAGTACATCCCCTTCCGGGAACTCGACGTCCATGTCGAGCTCGTGATCCTCGACGAAGCCGACCGGCTCAAAACAGAGGGGCTCGAGCAGCTGCGCGACTTCTTTCGGTCGCCGCCCTTGCCGGATCCTCGCGCAGCGGTTGGGCAGATCGAGGTCATCAACGTCGTGCGCGAGGCGTCCGTCGGTGTATCAGGCGCGGCTCGAGGAATGAGCTGTCCAATAACCTCACTCACCGCCCAGCGAGCGCTCGGCACTCCCACCGCCACCACCAGCCAGCACCGCCGCGGCACCCACGACAATCGGCGACGCTCATTAGCACCAGCCTCCCGAGGGCGCATGGCAACATTCCCGGCGCTCACCACCCGCGTGCCGCAGCGATCACCGCGCGCTCGGGGCCCGCAGGCAGCAGCCCGGCGATCAGTCTGGCGGCCGTGCCGGGCTCCTCGCCATCACCGCGCACCCGCAGCTCCGGGCTCGAAGGTGGCTCGTAGGGAGCTTCCATGCCGGTCAGCTCGTCGAGCTCACCGTGGGCGTAGAGGCCCTTCGCGCCTCGCGCCTTGCACACCGACACCGGCGTGTCCACCCACACCTCGAAGAACGGCAACCCAGCCTCCTCGTGGACTTCCCGCGCCCGCCGGCGGTCATACGCGTACGGGGAGACGAGCGCCACAATCGCCACCACGCCGGCCTTCGAGACCAGCGCGGCGACGTGCGCCGTACGGCGAGCCTGCTCCGCTCGGTCGCCGCGAGACAGACCTAGGTCGCTGCTCAAGCCGCTGCGCAGCACGTGGCTGTCGAGCACGCAAGCAACGCGACCGGTTCGGGCCAGGTCCCGCTCCACGGCATGCGCAAGCGTTGTCTTTCCCGCGGCCGGTAGTCCAGTCAGCCACAACGTCCCGAGCGGTTGGGCGAGCGCCGGACCGTGACCGTGACCGTCAGCCTCCTGCGGCCCCAACGCATGCCGTGCATTCGCGCGCGCCGCTCCGGGCACCTCGATCTCCATCGCCTGCTTACCGTCAGGTGAGACGAACACGAACCGCGCGGGGTCGATCGCCTCGTCGTAGCGAACCTCGAGCGTCTCGCTCAACTGGACGCACTGATCGTCCTCGAGCACGGCGCGGCGGAGCATAGTCCCATGCTCGGCGTCGAACTCGAACTCGTAGGAGACGTTGTCGCGTGAGCTCGGTTCTCTCCGCCGCCGCGCACGGGCTCTTAGCACCTTTCGGCCGGAGCGCTCGCCGACACCGGCAGGCTCGAAGCAAAGCTCCGCAAGGAGTCGTACCGGGTCAAGCAAGGGCGGTGAGAGCAACGGCGGAAGCGTCCCCACGTCGCCTCCGTGCATGGAAGCTTCGCCGGTGCTCGCTCCTTCCGCCCGGTCCCATCGCCACCATTGGGCACCAGATCGGACCCCCAATCGCACGAGTTCGTGGTTGCGTAGCACCTCGGTCCGCAGACGATCGGGTCGCTGAAGCCAGAACCTGCGCGTCGCCACAATCTCCGCCGGCCACGGGCCCGCACCCGTCCAGCGCCCACGGAACCGCCCGTTGGCAATGTCCGAGCGATCGACAACAAGCTTGCGGCTCGGGCGTGGCTGACTCCAGTCCCGATACTCGGCCTCGAAGCTGGACAGGCGGCCGTGTACGCCGTGCAGGAGCTCAAGCAGCTCCGCCAGAGCGCCCATCAATCCCTCGCCGCGTTCTTCGAGCCGTTAGCCCGCAGCTGCGGTGATCTGAGCAACTCGAGCACGCCCTTCAACGCGCGCGAGAGCTCCCCAGCGTCCACCTCCTCGTGCGCGGTCAGATGCCGCACGCGCCCGGACCGAATCAGCATCCCCAGGTTCACCTCGTCGGCGATCATCCTCGCCAAGTCCTCCGCGGTTCCCGTCAACACGCTCTCGACCTCGCCATCGCCCTGACGAACCTCACCGATCGAAGGATCGATCACCCAGCGAAGTTCCTCGTGATCCTGCGCCACGACCGCAAAGCAGCCCGGTCCGTCTCCGTTCGGCGAGGCCGGAAGCTCAACCGCTCCCATCAGGTCGGCCAACCGCGCACCCCAGGCGCTCCCGTCCGCCGGCCCCGGTTGCGGTGCCGGCTCAGCGTTCCACGCCCGGCTGAGGGACTTGTAGCCCAGCTCCTCGAGTTTTCCGTTCACGGCCTCCAGCAGCGGTGGTGGGATCATCTCCACCGGGACGCGCTTCCCTCGTCCGATCGACGCGGCATGCACTCTGGAGGTGTAGGTCACCTTGTGATCCCCCGGCCCGTCCGCACTGCGCCCCCGTTCAAAGGCTTTTTCCAACACCGACAGCTCCGGTTCAACCCCAAGAAACTCAAGGATCCCCGTGATCGTCTCCCGGGGCGCGGTCACGAGATCCTCGTAACGTACGCGCAGACAAAGCTCGGGATGAGCCTCCTCCCAGCGCAGGGCCTTATCGACGTGCGTCAGCCAATAGTTGACGAGCGCCGCTACGAAGTTACCCGGCGAGGACTGCACAAACGGGAGATAGCCATATGCCTGAAAGCCCCACGGCGACGCCTCGATGCCCGACGCGACCGTGTCCATCACATGGCGAAACAGAAGGACGCAGCGGGTCTCGGGAAACAACTTCTGCACCAGCTCTAGGTGATGCACCGAATCAAGCGACTTATCGCAATACATCCGCTTGCCCTCCCGAGCACAGTAGTAGCCCATCGGCGCAGCAACCGCGTTGCGCACCGCGCACTTAGCGTTCTCAGAGAGCTCTCCCAGCGGAACCAGCGGACGTTCATCCGACATAAGTCGCCCTGACTCGAGCATCGACCAGACCCTGCCGATTGCCTGCGCCAGCGAAGGAATCCCAGCCTCAGAAGGGCAACCTATCTCAGAATGCGCATCAAGAATGAGGCGCAGCAACGTCGTACCAGACCGCGCTGCGCCAACCACAAGCGCCAAATCTGGTTGGAATCGCTCCATTCAGGCTTCACCCGATCGGATTGGCCCGTCTAATAGTTCACGTCGAGAGGGACTACGCGATTGCGCAACCTTTGCTACGCGGCGTCCCCGTCGCTACTCACGCGTCAGAGTCTGAGATTGGGAGCTCGACCTGCGCACCCGACGCATTGTGAAATTCAAGCTTAGTGAAACCGCTGGCAGAACTTATCTCGTAGGCGTTGCTGGCCACCGAAACGGTGTGCTTCACCCCATCTCGCGTCGTAATTGCCACGACCGTGTTCCCGTTGGGAACGATGCCGTACAGGACATATTGGCCATTGGCCGCTTGCGCGACACCGTGGAGGCCGGTGGCATCGACTGCTCCCGCCGTGTCACAGATCGCCAAGGCGCGTACCGATCCGGGGTTGCGCCCCACCAGCACCGCCTGTGCTGACACGAGACAAGCCCCAGAGCTTCCGGGAACAACCCACGCCGGCATTGCGGTGCTACTGGGCACGGTTTCAGCCTGACTTGGGAGCAGACCAAGTCGTTGATTTGACGGATCGTTAGGGTCGTTCAGCGCTGCAATCATACGTTGTACTACGGTGGGCGCGTCCTGCGCGACATAGGCGCGCGCTACGGCTCCGTGGTGATCAAACAGCGCGAAATGTTTGACCAACGACGCAGAAATGACTCGCGGCCGGGACATGCTGTAGTGGATAGGACCAACTGCCTGGGCGGAGTTGAGCATCGCTGATGCTCCGAGAGTAACGCCAGCTGCAGCACAAACAGCAACTGCAACGAGTCCAGCTTTCCGTCGCCGGACGCCCGCGATGAAGTTTATGAGTGGTCTCATAACCTAATGAGGTAGGACGGTCTAACTGATAAGCGCATAGGAAATGTTTCGACCTCAGCTGTGCCGCGATACTCCGTTGAGATAGTGCCCCACTTGATCGTAAACTCCACTCAACCGGACGAAGTCTGTATCGGCTGAAAATGGACCAATTGCAAAACGGCTTCTTACGGATCCGCCGGGATGACTGTACGGATCACATCTCAACGGCGTCGGCCCGTGGCTAGTAAACATACCAATGCACGCATACCCGTAGCCGCCGATGTTGTTGCATGGTATCCCCGCTCGTCCGAAATTTGAGAGAGATACGTTGACGTAAGTGTGCCCGGCGCTATGGTCAGACCGCGGATAGCCACACTTGTTATAGTACGAGTGGCGATTTGGCAGCAGCGCTTCTGCTTCGGTCGGCGCAAGGGCAGCCGCCGCTGTGAACGCCGACACAAAGGCCACACCAAGATGCTGCGTCGAAAGCTTGGGTCCACGCTGAAACCGAGCTTGTCTTGGTCGTTCCACCCTCGTGTCCTTTGCCCGCGATTAGATTGGCACCGTAAGCACGTAGCGTAGCAGAAGCTAGAGTGGGGTCCGTGCCGCCGCAAACGGCGGTCGGCTGTCTGATTCTCGAGGCGGAGCAGGTGCGCGTGCGCCGCGGCCAGCTCTTCGCGCGCGCCGGCTAGCGCATCAGTCACCTCGATCGCCCTGCTCCCGGCGGGCTCGGCGAGGCACATCGCCTGTAGCACCAGCACCAGCGCCCAGGAGCACGCGGCGAGCGTTTGCCCGAGCGGCACCTCCTCGTGGTCCTTGATCGTCCGTAGCGGTCCGGCGATGTGCGCCGCCTGCCAGTGCATCGCGCCGACGAACCCCGGTCCCTCGCCTCGGCACCGGATGCTTTGAGCGCCTGCGACCGTCTCAGGGAGAGATCCGCGGTGTTGGCTCCGCGCTCCAGTTGCATCTGGCCCTCGGCGAGCATCCCGCAGCCGGTCGCCGCGCCATACAACGCGTTCGCCAACGCGGCGGCGAGCACGCTCTCACCGCCGGCCGCCGCCGCTTGTACGGCGAGCTCCTCCTCCGACGGGGGCTGCGCGTAAACACCGAGGGCCGCGAGAGCCGCCGAGATCTCCGAGGCCGTCGGGAAACGCGGCGCCATGACCGCGCAAGCCTACCGCGGACGACTTTCTCGCAGGCCTGTTGCCCGGCGATCCTCGCCGCGCCCGGAAAACTGCTAGGTACCGCCGGCTGCGCCGGCAGGAGAACCCCCCCCGGAAAGGGGGCTTCAGAGTTGCGCCGGCGGCGTCGCTGTCAAGCCCTCCGGCGGAAAAAGAGGGCCCCGCCGGCTGTGTCCGGATGAGCGACCGGTGATCTAGACCTTCGACGAGTCTTGTGGCTCGAGCCGGCGGTACAGCCAGTCACCAGTTCTTTTTCCGCCTGCGGGCTCAAGCCTTCCTGCGCTCGCCTGCGCTCGCTCCGTCCGTGACAGCGCCGCCGTCCGGCGCGGTTTGGCCTCCAACTTCCGGGGGAGGGGGGATCGGCTCTCTCAAAGCCCCGGACCAAACCGCAAGGCGAGAGGAGCGCACCATGCCGCACAAGCCCGGATACAGGAACGAGCGGACGAGCATCGACCGCAGGGAGGCGATTGCAGCGCTTTACGAACGGGAGGCCGGGACTGTGCAGCGGCTGGTCCGCCAGCGGGTCAGGGCGCCGCACGCGGCGATCGAGGACGCCTGCCAGACCGCGTGGGTGAGGCTATGCGCGCGCGAGGATGTCTCCCTTGACCCGCCAGCGGCGAGGAGCTGGCTTGTGATCACCGCGGTCCGTGAGGCGTGGCGCTCCACGGGCGGGCGAGAGGCCACCGTCGGCGGCTGGCTGGCGGACACCGACACGCCGCAGGAGCTGCCCGAGCCTGCGGGGGACGCTGCGGACCCGCTGGCGATCGCGGTGCAGCGCGACGAGGCGCGCCGCCGGCTGCTTGTATTGACCGATCGCGAGAGGCAGTTTCTCGCACTGCAAGCTCTCGGGCTGAACTATGAGGAGATCGGCGAGCAGACCGGCGCCAGCCGCCGCACGGTCGAGCGCCAGATCCTGCGGGCGCGCCGGAAGGTGCGTCAAGGAGGCGACGAGAGTTGACACGTAAGCGTCAAGAACAGGTCGGCGGTGAGCTCGTCCGCGCGCTCGAGGGGTGCTGGGCGAGCGCCGGCGCGGGAACCCTGCCACGTGCGTGTGCGCGTGTGGGCGGCGGATCCTGGATCGCGCCGGCGGTGCTCGCGCGCGGGCCGGTCATCTGCGGCCTGTGCTCACAGCCGTTTCGCGCGCAGGAGACCGGGGGGTGATCCGGTGCTGCTGGTGGCTCTATCTGTCATGTGGCTGCAGCCGATCGTCTATCGCGGCAGGGTCGTGGCGTGCGCGGCGCCGACGCGCTTCTTTCTCGCCGAGGAGCTCGAGCGCCGACCCGTCGGTGACCCGGAGCTGACGTTCGTCCTGTACATGACCGCCTACGCCCGTGACGTGCTGATCGGCGAGCTGAGCGCCCCTTACACCGAGGAGAACGCCCGCGCCTACGCCCGCGCGGCGCTGATCCCTGATGAGCTGCTCGAGCGGCCGCTGCTCGACGCCGGGCGCACAGCCCGCGCGCTTGGGGTCCCCGTCGAGGAGCTGCTGCGCGCGCGAGAGCTCGCCGATGGGCGCGGCGAGCGGGCGGTCAAGCGATGAGCCGGGAAGCGGTTGGCGCACGTGTCCGCGAGCGTGGTCGCTCCCGTGTCCACCAACCCCGTGGCGGTCCTCTCCGCCGGTTGGCTCGCCTCGCCCTCGACGTCGACGAGGTCGCGCAGCAGATCCTCGCCGAGCCGCTCGCCGAGTCAGACGAGCTGCTTCTCGCAGCGCCGACCGCGCACCTGGCGAGCGCCCTCGAATGGCTAGAGCAGGCCCTGTATGAGACCGACCGGCTCGACCAGCGTCCGCAACGCGCGCGGCGTCGGGCCGGGCAGCGAAAGGAGCCGATATCCATGCCCACAACGCCGAAGGTGACCGAGATCCCCGGCCTGGCGCTCCCCGCCAGCCCGCAAGAGCGCGAGCGGCTGTTCTGGCGCCTCTCGTCCGCCGAGCGGGTAGCGCTGATGCGCGCCGGCGAGCTGACGCTCAAGGAGTGCTGCCGGTGGGCGGCCCGCGCGCCGCACGAGGTGCCGCTGTCCAACGGCGAGTTCGAGTTCATCACCGCGTCGACGCCCGAGGCCTGCGAGCGCTAGTGCTCAAGCGGATGCGCGTGGCGGATGCGCGCGACACGTCCCGACGGGATCTCCCGATCTCGGGGCGACGTGTCGCCCCGGCGCCCGGGTCCCGATCGGGGGACCGCGCCGGCCGCGCCGGGGGTTAGCCTCGAGCATGTGGAGCGCGTCGCACTAGCCCGCGCGGAGATTCGGATCGCCGGCCGGGGGGTCCCGTCCGAGACCCTGTTCGCCTACGCCGGCGCGTTCCAGCTCACGCTATCCACGACGCTGCCTGACCAGGGCGTCCAGCTGCACTCCGCCTATCTCGGGCATCCCCGCGCTGAGCACACCAGCGCCTCGCACCTCCTGATCGCAGCCATCGGGCTTCCGCGCCTTTGGACGGAGGAGCACTCCCCGGGCGAGCTGCCCGTCGCGCACGCTCGGCGGCTGTGTCTGCTCGACCACCTCGCGGTGCTCGTCGAGCGGCTGCGCGAGAGCACCGGCGTCGAGATCCTGCTCGACGTGCCCTCCGGCGCGCTCGTCCAGCTCGACCACGCCTAAGCACCCATCCCGGCGGACACGTCCCCCCGGGGGGACGGCCTCCAGCGACACGTCGCTGGCCGGCGTAAGCGACACCTCCGCCGCGCCGCAGAACCGCGAGGATCAAACGGCGAATGGCTCCTGCTGCTGGCCGATGCCACTCCGCTTCGCTCCGCGACCCAGCCAGCAGCCGTGCATGGGGGCCTGCTGCTACAGCGGAGCGCAGCGCCTTGCCGTCTGCTCCGCGCCCGCGTTTGCCCGGTCGAGCATCTCCCGACCCGGGCGCACCATCGCCCGGCGCAGCTTGTGCAACCACGCCCACGCGGTCTCATAGCTGCCCAGGCCGAGCACGCGCTGCAGACCGAGCGCGCTGACGCCCTGCTTCTGGTTGACCACGTACCACACCGCGGCGAACCAGCTCGTGAGCGGCGTTCGCGTCCGGGCGAGGATCGTGCCGGCGGTCACCGGGCAGGGCCGACCTTACGCGGCAGAGGAGCAACTTGGCGTCGTAGCAACGAATGACACCGGACGGGCGCGTCACGGTTCCGGCGCCGCCGGACTGACGATGGTCCAGCGCTGCGTCTGCTAAATGTCGTTAGCGGACGTGTTGCCGCCCGTTTTGGCGCCGTTACTCAGGAGACCCCTAGATGGTGGACTTCGCTGGATTCCGCGCGGTTACCCTCGGAAGAACCAGCAGCGGTGCACAGGACCCTCTCAACGCCGGGCCACGACGGGAGTGAATGACGCGACTCGCCACCCGTTCGCGGTGTGGAGGAGCTGGGCTCTGTAGACGGCGGGCGTGGCCCCAGTCGCGGTGGGGCTGTCGCTGATCGTGTGCTCGAGGAGAACGACGAGCCCCGTCCGGGTGGCGTCCTTGGGCGGGGAGAGCTCCAGGGTGTCGACGGTCGCTATCGCGCGGGCTAGGGTCGGTAAGCCACGCGCTACGGCCCGCCGCGCGGCTGTGGTCGCTGCTCGCAGGTGGGTGGCCAGTCCTGGCGTGGCCAGCGCTGCCATTTCGTCCAGTTTCCCCGCGGCGAGCGAGCAGGAGCACAGGTTGCCGGCGAGCAGGGCGTAGCGGTGGAGCACGGCCTGCGGGGAGCCAGCAGCACCTCTGGGGACCGGCTCGAGTTGGTGCTGCCCGTGAGCGCTCGGGTGCTCATCGGACGGTGCCGTCGCTGAGCTCGGTTCGCGCGCTGTCAGGGACGCGGCCGCGGATGAGCTGCTCGATGTGCTCGACGAACCTCCTGGGGTCAGGGTTCCGCACGCGGCGATTGCCACGGCGGAGAGGACCGCGGCGATGGCTGGGAGCTTGGCCAGGGTCAGTGCCCGCATGTTTCTCATGGGCTTTGTCCTGCCCACGGGATTCCGAAGAACCTTTTGAACGCCTCGGCGCCGGGGGTCAGCTCGCCTGCTGACACGCTCGCGTACTGCGGTTCCAGTGCGCGCATGTTGGTTGTCGGGGAGCCCCATCCGATCTCGATGCAGCTGCCTGACGGCGCGAAGCGCGCCACGGGCTGACCGGCCTGGAACACCGTTCCGACCTGCTCGGTCACGGGCGTGATTTGCTCCGCGACGTACCAGTACTCGTCGCCTTGATAGGTGCTGGCGAGCGGCGGGACGAACTTGAACAGCATGAACGGCTGCGCGAGGCCAGCGGTATCGGTGTACCAGTCCTGCAGGACGGGCTGGATCAGCACGCTGGTCGCGGGGGCGTAGATCGCCATTCCCGGCGTCGCGCAAGCGTCGACGCCCGCGTCGTCGCGGCTGGGGGTAAAGCCAGGAATCGGGTCCTTGCCCGTAAAGCTCACGTCCTGCGCGCACACAGGCTGTGGAGTCGACTGCCCGACGGACCCCGTCGACGGGCAGCACGCGCCAGCGCCGCCCAACGAGACCTGCACGGCAGTGGCGCCGGGCGAGGAGCCCCCCGCGGCGTTCAGCGCCGCGGCCGCGTACTGGCGGCGGGCGGGGTCGTTGCACAGCGACCCGGGGATCACGACCATGTAGGCGACGTACCCCGAGCACAGCTCGTAGGTCGTCTCGAACATCGTCGCGGCCTGCGCCGGCGAGGTCGCCGAGCCCAGCTCTGAGAGCAGCTGCGGATAGCTTGAGCGCACGTCGAAGACGAGGTACTCGAGTTGCCCCGCCATGCTCGCCGGCGAGAGGCCGTGCGCGGCCGCCCACGCCGCCATTTGCGCGTACCAGCTCTGGCTCCACTGGGCCAGTCCGCCGCCGCTCTCCGTCGGGTTGAGCGTCGACTCCTGCTGGAGGTTTCCGACGATGCCTGCCGCTGCGATCGCCGAGAATCCCTGCGACTGCAGGTAGCGCACGATCTGAGCCTCGGTCTGCGTGCCAGCGGGCGGCGCGCTCGGCGCGCCAGCCGTACCGTCGCACTGCTGGGCCTGGCCCATCGCGAGGATCAGGAACAGCACCACGCCGAGCAGCGCGAAGAACGCGCCCCCGAGCGCCGTCGCGCCCCACCGTGTGCGGCTAGCCATCCGAGCACGAGGCGAACAGCCCTTCGGGCGCCGGGCTGGATGGCAACGGCCGCAGCGGACGCTCTGCATGGTTTTTCTCGGTGCAGCCCTTGAACGGGCCGTCGCTTGAGAGCAGCACCGCCATGTGATGGTCGGCGTGGTCGCGAAGCCACACCGACATTCCCGTCGCGGGGTCCAGGCGCAGATGCTCCCAGGAGCGCCACAGCGCCTCCAGGCGCACGATCGCCTCCGCGTGACGCCACCACTGCGGGCACCACGTGCTGGCGGTCGAGGAGACCGGGCGGCGATACACGTCGAGGAGATACGCGTCGACGAACACCTCAAGCGTCGCGTAGTACAGCTCGGCCGCGGGCGGCGGCTCGTCCTGCGGCGCTTGCGCGTCCCACTCGCCGAGGCCCACGCCAGCGCTCATCGCCTCTGTCCCTTCCCTCGCGTGCTCGGCGTTGCGCCGGGGTCGTGGCGGGCGATCGACTCGCGGACCGCGCTCGAGCGCGGCCCGTCCATCCACGGCAGCGTCCGCGCGAGCGTCGGGCGCGCCCCGGACCCCAGCACGATCACCCGCCCCTTGGGGAGCGCTGAGAGATCGGCGACGTCGAGGATTCGCTCGCGACGCACCGAGCGGCTCGTGGAGCGCCCTCCGTTGCGTCCCTGCGAGTGGCTGATCGAGCTGGTCTGCAGGTCGAAGTCGCCGATCAGCCGGGAGAGCTGCTCGAGGAACTCGACCTCTGAGACCCCGCCCCCATACATCTTCACCGTCGCGGCGGACCACAGCTTGCTCATCCCCGTCTTGCCCCACACCTCCACGCCCTGGGAGAAGGACTGCAGGATCGTGGACAGGACGATCCCCCGCGAGCCATAGTGCGAGTACAAGTCGGGGAGCTCTCGCCAGCGGCACACGTTCGCGGCCTCGTCGAGCACCCCGACCAGCGGCACCGGCAGCCGACCGTGCTGGGAGAGCTTCGCGAGGTCCTCCGCGGCCTCGGTGACCGCGATCGTCAGCCCGGCGACGAGCGCGCCGCAGGAGCCCTTGCCCTCCTTGGACAGGCTGTACAGGGTGCTGGTGCCCTTCACGAACTCGCGGGGGTCAAGCTCCCGACGAGCACCGACGTCCCCTGCTGTCACCCATCGCATCGCCGCGCGGTTGGTGAGGAACGAGCACATCTGTTGAGCGGTGCCGTAGATCCCGCCGCGCTGCTTCTCGGGCGCGTTGATCACCGCCTGCAGCGACGCGGCGAGCTCCTCCAGGCCGTGCTCCTCGAGGATCCCGACCGCCTCGTCGTCGTTGGGTCGGGTCAGCCACAGGTACACCTGGGTCAGTGAGCGCCCGGCGAGCGCCGCGGCGAGCAGCAGGTTCGCGACCAGGCTCTGCCCCGCCGGATCGAAGAACGCGTCGGTGCGCGCGCCCGGATCGCGCCCGGAGAGCGCGAACACGTCCGCCAGGCGCGCCGCCTTGACCTCGTCGGTGACGTAGCTGAGCGGATTCCACCACCATGAGGGCTCCTCCCCTGCGATCGCCTGCGGATCGAACACCCACACCTCCCCCGCGTCGGCTCGCGGACCGCGGGTCGCGTCGATGAGGTCGCGCTTGTTGGAGGTCGCGAACACGCCGCCGGGCGCGTCGAGGACGAGCGGGATCGCGTGCGCGACCGTCTTACCGGTCCGCGGTCCGGCGATCAGCACGATCACGTCCTCCCACCCCGCATACAGCGTCCGCCCGCCGGCGACCGTCCGCGCGAGCGCCAGCCCGGGCTGCTGCACGCCGAGGCGCTGCGCGGTCCCGGCCGCCTGCTTGTGGGCGAACCGCGCGAGATCGCGACCGCCTCCCATCCACCGCGCGGCGCGGTCAACCCGTGAGCCACGCCCGCGCACCCGCACCACCACCACGCCGGCGAGCGCCGCGATCGCGGTCAGCAGCACGATCGCGGCGAGCAGCACGATGCCGGCCGAAGCGGGCCATCTGACCGTCCCCTTCACCAGCCCGAGCACCAGCGCGACGGGATTGCCGGGCACTCGCGGGTGGGTGCGGTCCAGTGCCGCGCCGAGATGCACCGCGATGCTCACCGATCCGCAGACGATCGCCAGGGCGCCCAGCCCACCCCACAGCGCGACCGTCTCGGCGTGATTTGACGGGCCGGCGGACCCCCGCGAGGTCGAGCTCACGCCTGGCTTCCCGCGAACTCGCCGGCCTGCTGGATTTGGCTGCGCTCGTGCCAGAGCTTGTTGGTGTCGTGCAGCGCCAGCTCGGTCTCGGTCAGCGTCACGTGTACCGGGATCCCCGGCTTTCCACCGACCTTGATCAAAAAATTGCCGAGGCCGGGCGGGGCGGCCTCCTCGCCCGTCTCGGGGTCCCACGCCGGCGGGTCCTGCCAGCGCATCAGCAGCTCCTGCTCGGCCGCGCTCATGTCCACCGCCTCGGTCAGCATCGTCATCTCGCGGCGCGGCAGCCCAGCGCAGATGACCATCCCCGCGCGTTCCACGAACCCCCGCGCCTTGACGCGATCCTCCTCCCGCGCGAGCGCCAGCAGGTCGCTCATCGTGTGTGTGCACATTGCCTGACCCACCCCGTCCTGGCGGTTCAGGCGCGTGAGCCCGTCGACGCGGTCGACCATCCCCTGCCCGGCGCGCAACGCCCGCCACAGCTCATCGAGGATCACGTAGTACAGCCGGCGGGGCTCAAGGCCGGCGTCGGCGAGGACGTTGGCGATGTTGACCGCCGCGAACCCCGAGCTCCAGCACGCCATCAACACGGCGCCCTGCAGCACCAGGTCCTCGTTCTTGATCGAGGACACGTCGAAGACGACGGGCACGTCGCGGCGCATCCGCGTTGTCGTGGGCGCGGAGAACAGTTCCCCCACCCGTCCGTGGCCGAGCATCGCCCGCAAGCTGGCAAGGAGGTTCTCGGTGATGTCGTCATAGCGCCCCCGCTCCCCGCGGTCCATCGCCGCCTGGCGGACCTCCTCGGGCCCGTCGAGGATCAGCTGCGCCAGGTCAGCGAGCACCGGGATCCCGTCGTGGTGCTGATCGAGGACTCGCAGCGCCCGGTCGAGGATCGTCTCCTCCCGGTCAGTCGGCGCCGCGCCGCGCACGATGGTGATCAGCGCCGCGACCATCGTGTGCCGGCGCCCGAGCGCGTCGGCGAGCACCTCCTTGCGCGCCTGGCCGGTCAACCGCTCCGCCGCGGCCGTCGCCTCCCCGGGATCGAGGATGTTCAGGTAGCCCCGCCCGCGGCCGAGCTCGATCACCTGCCCCCCCAGAGCGCGGATCAAATCGACGTAGTCGGGCTTCAGATCGCCGAGCACCAGCGGCATCACGCCGTAGCCCGCGAGCCCGAGGGCCTGGCGGCGGATCAGGCTCGACTTCCCCAGGCCGGGCTTGCCGAGAATGAAGCAGCTCGGGTTTCCGATCAGCTTCCCGCGCTGAAACCACGAGATCGGGTCTGCGCACACCGTCGCGCCGGAGATCAGGTTACGGCCGATCGGCGTGCCGATCATCGGCGTCCCGGTCCCCGCCCCAAACGGCCACAGGCCGCAGACCTGCACCGTGGTTCCGCGCCACTCATCCGCCGCCTGCACGTACACCGACCCGCCACGCGCCCTTCCCGTCCAGCCCCGCGGGCCGGGAACCCGCGCTCGCACCGGCGCCGGCGCCGGGGCGCCCGTCCGTCGCTTCGCGTGGGGGCTCATAGCGCTGCCCTGACCTGCTCGGGGACCTTCAGGTGCGCCGGCAGCACCAGTCCGAGCGGCAGGCCGGCGGCGAACGCGCTGTCCTGGGAGCCGTACGCCCGGCGCAGCGTGATCCGGGCGGTCGCCGCGAGATTGTCGATCGCCGCCTCGGCGTCGGGCAGCGCGTCCTCCTCGAGCACCGTCGCGGTCACCACCATTCCGAAGTCCACGAGTCCCGCGCCGCGCGCCTCCTCCTCGGCGGTCGCGTGCGCCGCGCGCTGCTCGCGCAGCATCCGCGCGGTCGGGCGCTGCGCGGAGGCGACCCGGAAGTCGGCGTTGCGCACATCGGCCTCCACCAGCGCCGCGGCGACCCCCGAGTCCATGATCCGGTAGAGCAAAGTCACCCGCTTGCGCGCAATACCGCGGTGCGGCGCGAGGAGCTTCAGCAGCACCGAGGACTGAACCTCCCCGCGCGGCGCGCCGCTCATCGCCCAGCTCACCGACAGCGCCCCGTCGTGGCGGTAGCGCTGCCAGCTCGCCTCCGCCGCGCTGGGCCCCGCATCACTCCACTCAAGCCGCGGGACTCTCCCCGCCGCGTAGGTCTCGTCGATCAGCCGCGCCGCCGCGGGCTCATACGCGGTGCGGACGACCTCGCACAGCCGCTGGGCGCTGATCGGGCGTACCGCCCCCGCCCCGCTTGACTGCAGCCGCGAGGTCAATCCCGGCAGTTGCGCTCCGAGCTCGCGCGCCATCTCCCGCGGCTTGCGCGCGGCTCCGCGGACGGTGGCGGTGAACGTCAGCGCCACCCACGCGCTGATCGACGCCGACCCCACGGGATAGCTCTGCACCACCTCGCCCAGCACCGCTCGCGCGACTGCGGGGGCGTTGGGGTCGATCTGCGCGCCGACCTCGCTGCGCAGCCGCGCTCCGGTGTCCGGCGCGGTCTCGATCGTCACCGACGCCGCCACCACCCCGGGCTCCTCCCCGAGCGACGCGAGCCATTCCCCCCACCCCGCAACCCACGAATCGACCTGCTCCTGGTCAACCAGCGACGCCCCATCGGGGTGCGCCGCGAACACCACCGTGTAGTGGCCGGTCGCCGGCACGTGCAACAACGCGAACGGCCGGTCATAGGAGTCGCGGGCCTCGCTCAGACACGAAGGCGCCGCAAGCCCCGGAAGCTGAAAGGTGCCCCACGGCGCGTACCCCAGCGGACCCGAGCGATACAGGTGAGCGCCGCTAGCACGAGTGCGCCACCACCCAGCACGGACCGCTATGCGCTGCAGCCCCGTCTTGCCATGACGATCGCGGACCATCAACGTCACCAGAAACACCACCAACAACCCCATCAACACCAGGGCCGGCAGCAGCCCGAGCACCGCCTCGGTGAGGATCATCACGATCACCCCGCCCATCAGCACCGTGGTGCCGATCAGCCCGAGCCTCCCCAGCCCCGCGGACTGCGGACGGCGCCAGTTCCCATACGTCCTCGCCCGGCCACTCACCTCAGACATCAACCACCTCCGCTTCCTCGAGGGCCATCACCGGGCGGCTGCTCAGCACCCGCCGGGCCGCCCTCTCCGTTCTGTGAGCTGACCGCCCCGCCAGCGCCACTGCCCGCCGCACGCGCGCCATGGATCGCCGCCGCGCACGCACCCGCCGAACCCGCCGCGCCCGCGATCCCCGCCGCGCCGCTCGCGCCGGCCTCCGCCGCGCTCGCGCCATTGCCGGCCCCCGCGCCGTTCTGCGGTGCCC
>JBPCPO010000012.1:0-24683 GCA_050999075.1 Solirubrobacteraceae bacterium | reverse complement strand
GGTTCGTTGTTGGCAATTTGCTCTTCGGTCCAGTCTTTGCACTCGATCCCGCAACTCCTTCGTTGGGAGAGGAGTTGGCGCCGGGGGTCGCCCCGTTGGGCGACCCCCGGCAACCAGTCTGTGGCGGGGTTGTTGAGCGCGCACGTGCGCGCCTGGCTACTCCGCGCCGATCATCGGCAGCGAGCTTTCCATCATCGGGGGGTCGGCGTCCCGCTTGCAGACGTCGTGACACTTCTTCTCGAGCGAGCAGCAGAGCGAGCAGATGCTGCCCTCGTGGAACGGACAGCCCGCCATGTCCGGCGTCTCGTAGCACCCGCCGCAGACCACGCACTCGTGGATCGCGCCACCCTCGGGATCGGCGATCGCGATCGCGTCCTCCCGTGCGATGTAGTAGCGACCCTTGGTCGCCCACGCGATCAGGGGCGAGAGCACCATCGCGATGGCCAGGGCCAGGAAGGGCGAGAACGCGCCCACGGTCGTGCCAAACGCACCGTAGAAGGCGGCGATCGATACCACCGAGGCGACCACCATGGCCCCGAACCCGACCGGATTCACGCTGTAGAGGTGGGCGCGCTTGAACTCGACGTAGGACGGCGACAGGCCCAGCGGCTTGTTGATGACCAGGTCGGCGACGACCGCTCCGATCCAGGCGATGGCGACGTTCGAGTAGAACCCGAGCACGGTGTTGAGGAACGCGAACACCCCGACCTCCATCAGGGTCAGCGCGATCCCGACGTTGAAGAACACCCACACGACGCGGCCGGGATGCCAGTGCAGCACGCGCGAGAAGAAGTTCGACCACGACAGCGAGCCCGAATAGGCGTTCGTGACGTTGATCTTCATCTGCGACAGGATCACCAGCACCGTCGCGACTCCCAAGGCCACGTCGGTGTTGGAGAAGATGCTGCCAAAGCCGCCGATGTACTGGTGGATGGGCTGGACCGCTTGGATGGAGCCGACCTTGGTGAACACGTAGAAGGCCAGGTAGCCGCCGCCGAGCTGCTTGAGCGCGCCCAGCACCACCCATCCCGGTCCGGCCGCCATCACGGTGAGCCACCAGCTGCGCGCCGTGGCGGCGGTCTTCTGGGGCATGAAGCGCAGGTAGTCGGCCTGCTCACCGATCTGGGCGATCAGCGACAGCGCGACGCCGGCACCGAGCCCGAAGCCGACGAAGTCGAAGCTCGACCCGTGCTTGGCCTGGCCGGCAAAGCCGGTCCAGGCGCTGAACGAGTGCGGGTCCTTGATCCCCAGCACGACGAACGGGAGGACCATCAGGACCAGCCAGATCGGCTGGGTCCAGACCTGGAACTTCGACAGCGCGGTCATCCCGAAAACCACCAGGGGCAGGATGATCAGCGCCGAGAGCAGGTAGGACAGCGCGAGCGGGAAGCCCAGGGCCAGGTTCAGCGCCTGCGCCATGATCGACCCCTCGAGCGAGAAGAAGATGAAGGTGAAGCTCGCGTAGATGAGCGAGGTCAGCGTGGAGCCGAAGTACCCGAAGCCCGCCCCCCGGGTCAGGAGGTCCATGTCGATGTTGTACTTGGCCGAGTAGTAGGCGATCGGGATCCCGGTGAGGAAGATCACCACCGCAGCCACGAGGATCGCGACCAGCCCGCTGAGGAAGCCGTGGGTGACCATGATCGACCCGCCGATGGCGAAGTCCGCCATGTAGGCGATGCCACCGAGGGCGGAGGTGGCCACGGTGTAGTGGCCCCAGCGGCGAAACGAACGCGGGGCGTAGCGCAGCGAATAGTCCTCCAGCACGGGGTTGGACGTGAGCTCGCCGAACGCCCTGCGCGCCCGCCCGACCTTTGGGACCGGCGGTTTGGGTGAGACGGTGGTGGCCATTGGATGTCCTTCCGGGAGGCGTTGCGCGTCGATTTCGGATTCCGGGCGACCGGCGAGCCCGATTGTTCAGGCCTCGCCGCCGGGCACCAACCGACATCCGGACAGGATCTCGAGCGCTCGTACCTCCAACCGGATAGGGCGGGGTTCGCGCCCGCCCGCGTGGACCTCTCCTCCACTGGCGGCCGGGATCCGCGGCGAGTCCGTCCCACCGGTGCTCTCGCGTGCGCCGAGCTGACACCGATCGTGGCGGTTGATCGGCCGACCGAGCGGGTATTCTGTGGGCGTGAAACGTGATCGGAAACGTTCCCCCGCCGGGCGCCCTGGGTCTTCGAGTCGCTCCACTGCATCCGAGCGTCCGCTCGCGTCGGACCGTCCGCCCGTGAGCTCGAGCGATGCCCCGGCGACCCCGCGTACCCCGGGTGGCGCGCCCGCAAGTCAGGGTAGTCCGGGTGGCGCCTCCGCAAGCCCGCGCAGCACCCCGGGTGGCGCCTCTCCAGGCGAGGGCGCACCGGGCGGCGCGTCCGCAAGTCCGCGCAGCACCACGGGTGACGCCTCCGCAAGCCGGGGCACCCCAGCCGGCGCATCCGCCCGCCGCGCCACCCCGGAACCGCCGGGACCCGCCACCGCCGACGCGGGCGGCTCCGGCGCGAGCTCGAGACGGTCCGCTTCGGGGGGACGCCAGCGCGGGAACATGCTGCCCGGACGCGAGCGCAGGCGGTTTGGAGTCGAGCGGCTCCTCGTGCGCCTGATCGCCACCTGCGGCGTCGTCGGGATCGGCGTCCTGCTGGCCGCGATCCTCGCCTCGAGCAAGACCCAGGGATGGATCATCGGCTTGGTGGTCGCGCTCGTGAGCGTGGTCCTGTCGGCGGTTCTGTGGTCCTCGCGTCAGTTGTAGGGCCCGCCGCCTCTTTCCTGGTTCCCCTCGGTCCCATCTCGAAAGCGTTCGTTTATGCCGTAGGCGCCGCCGAGGACCGCCGTGTTCACGGCCGGTCCAGCCGGAGGGCGTTCTACCGTTTGCCGCCGGACTGTCAACCACACGAGCAGGCGATGAGTGAACTCGAGCAGTCAGAGTGACGACGCCCGACCAGGATCGGGACGCCAGCACCGATGTCATCGTGCAGATCAAGGTCAAGCTGCTGAAAGTCTCCAAGGCGCCGGTCTGGCGACGCCTTCAGCTCCGCGTCGACACGCGCCTGCTCGACGTCGACCCCGAGGCCCATTACCCGATGCTCGCCGCGGCGAGGGCGCCTGCCCACCCGAGGACTGCGGCGGCCCGTTGGGGATACGCTGACCTCAAAGAGATCCTCACCGATCGCAGCCATGAACGACACCAAGAGATGCTCGACTGGCTTGGTCTCGATAACCTCCGCCTTTGACCCCAACCTCATCGCCACCGATCAGATCGAGTACGAGCTCGCCCTCAGTGGCGCGAGCCGCTGACCCGGACAGGCCCGGACCCGCCGACCGACAGACGCACCAGGACCGTTGACTCAATACGATCGCATGGACTGCGGCGTGTCAGTTCGACTGTCCCCGCCCGACTGCGAGGCAAGCCTCGCAATGGGGCCAGGGCGGATTCCACGGGTAGCCCGTGACGTCCTTGCCGCACAGGGCGGTATCGGGGTCTTCGTCGGTGACGATGTGGCACAGCTCCTCGAAGCCGTCGTCGCTAAGACCCGGAACGTTGACGCATCGAGGATGCACGTGCGGGTCTCTGACCGGTGCCGAGGTGTGGCGGGCCATACCGCCAGGATAACCGGGCTCTGAAGCCGCACCGGCGGTCGGGCACGGTGAGGCCGATGTCGCCGCCCCGAAGCGTCCCCGCGACCCTTCACCCTGGGCTAACGCAGCGCGGTAGCGCCGGGGAAGCGGCCGCCGCGGGGCAGGAGCGCGAACTCACCCTGCGGGGCAATGCGGTTGCGGTGTCCGTCGCGCAGCGCCTCGAGCGTGGTCCACTGCGCTGGTCCTCCGGGGGGGGACCTACTGCCGCGGGTCCTCGCAGATCGGGCACGCGGCTGGCCCCTGGCCGGCGAACTGGGTGCCACACGCCCGCACGGCGCTTCGCGCATGCTTCGACGCTAAAACGAGCAGGATCCGCCACGAAGTAGTCTCCCTGGCTGTGGCAGGGTCTGGGCTGGAGCCCAATCCGGGACAACGATTCCTGACCAGTTCCGAGCGTGCATAACCTGTCAGGAGCGCCAACGAACCTCAGTCCTGCCGAGTTGTGCATGCAGGGCGTGCACAACTCGACAGGGACCCACGATGAGGACGGCGTTGTCGAGTTGTGCATGTAGATCGCCTATCCGGGCGAGTACCGGACTGGTCGCACCGATCCGCTTGCTGCTCTGGTGTGATGTCGGCGCTCGGGCCATCCGGCTCGCATCAGATCGGCCGGTTGCGCAAGTGCTCGTCCTCATAGCCCAACGATCTCTGACCGGACGTCCCGTCCGGTCCGGTCGTCAGGGCTTTGTCTTCTGCGGGTGCGGAGTCTCTCCGCGTTCGAGCATCGTGATGAACGTCACGATCTTGGCGGCGCGGGTCTCCGCTCGCCTCACGGTGTCGATGCGAAACAGGATCGCGAACCGGTTCTGGGCGGTCAGCTTCGCGAACAGCGTCGCCGCCACCGGGCTGGCGTCAAGGGCCGCTTGGAGGTCATCGGGTACCGGGGCATCCTTCTGGCGGTAGGCGGCGTCCCAGCGACCGTCCGCCTTGGCCCGCTCGACCTCCGCGAGGCCCGCCGGTCGCATTCGGCCGGCGGCGGTCAGCCGTGCGATGTGCTCCCGGTTTCGCTGTGACCACACGCTCCTGGTCCGGCGGGGAGTGAACACCTGCAGGTGGTAGTCCTCGTCGAGGGCCCCGGCTTGTCCGTCGATCCAGCCGAAGCACAGGGCACTGTCGAGCGCCTCCGCGTAGGTGATCCCCGGGCGCTTCGACGCTTTCTTGCGCAAGCGAAGCCTCACACCTTGAAGGTCCGGGTCGTCACTGAGCCACGCATCCCAGGCTTCGATGGTCTCGACCTCGAGCACTGGCTTGTCGGAGACCCCTGCCATGCTGCCCAAAGCTAGCCCAAGCACGCAGCAGACCGTCGTGCCCGCAACGGAGGACCTGCTGCGCCGGACAGGCCTAACCCGCGACCGGCTGGCTCTCCCGCCGGCGCTCGGGTGGCCGACCGTCGGCTCGCAGTTGCCGTGCCGTCTCGCGCGCCGTCTCGCGGGCCCAGGGCGAAGTGGTGAGCAGGCCAAGCGCGAGCACGGTCGTGCCCAGGCCCGCGATGATCCACCAGCCGGGATGGGTTGCCACGGCGAACCCTGGGCCCAGCGCGCCTGAGACGCTGGCGCCGGCGACCGCTCCGATGACCGCTACGCCGAGCGTCTGGCCGATCTGACGGCTCGTGGGCCACCGCCGCGGCCACCCCGGCCTGAGCAGGCGGCATCCCAGACACCGCTGCGTTGGTGATCGGGGGGGTTCACCAGTCCGAACCCGAGGCGGAAGGCGAGGTAGGCCAGAAGCAGATGAGCGGTCGAGGTGGTGGGAGTCAGGCCGGTCAGCATGACCGCGCCGGTGATCCCCGCGATCCCCGCGATCAGCAGCGAGGGCCGGCTTCCCCGCCGGCCGACCAGCCGCCCCGACAGCGGGCCGAAGACCACCGCCATCGCCGCCATCGGCAGCGTGTAAAGACCGGCATGCAACGGAGAGAGCCCGCGCGCGTCCTGCAGGTAGAGCGTGTTGAGGAACAGGAAGCCCCCCAGCGCCGCAAAGGAGCACACGGCGATCGCGCTCGCGCCTGAGAACGGCGCGCTGCGAAAGAAGCGCAGCTCCAGCAGCGGCTGGATGCGTCGCAGCTCGTATCGGATCAGCGTCCCGAAGCTGACCAGCGCCAGCGCGAGCAACCCCAGGATCTCGGCCGAGAGCCAGCCGCGGGCGTGGCCTTCGATGATCGCGTAGGTCAGCGAGCTCAGCGCGAGGATGATCAGCACCTGACCCACCGGATCGATCCGGCGCGGGTGCGGTGCGCGGGACTCGGGTACGAACGCGGCGGTCAATCCCAGTGCCGCGAGTCCGACCGGGAGGTTGACGAGGAACACCGAGCGCCAGCCGACGGAGTCGACGAGAACGCCGCCGAGCACGGGTCCGAGCGCCAGGCTGATGCCGACCACGCCCCCCCCACGCGCCGATCGCCTGAGCGCGCTCTCTGGGGTCCTCGAACACGTTGCGAATGATCGACAGGGCGACCGGATTGAGCATCGAACCGCCGATCGCCTGCACGACGCGGAAGATCACCAGCAGCTCGAGGGTCGGAGCGAAGGCGCACAGCAGCGATCCGAGCGAGAACACGACCAGGCCGATCTGAAAGACCCGGCGACGGCCGACACGATCCGCCGTCGAGCCGGACAGCATCAGCAGGCTCGCCAGCACGAGCGTGTAGGCGTCGATCGTCCACTGCAGCCCCGACAGCGATCCGTGAAACGAGCGGTGGATCGCCGGCAGTGCGATGTTCACGATCGTCGAGTCCAGCCCGACGATGAGCAGGCTCATGCAGCAGATCGCCAGGATCACCAGCCGCCGGCCGCGGCTCGGAGCGCTCATCCCGATAACCTACCGGCGACCAAGCTCCGCCTGGTTTTCTCTTGAACACCGACCACACCGCCCAAGACGAGGGGGAGTCGGCCTTTTCGGAGGCAGAGGGAGCTTCGGCGTTTGCGCCGGCCGCGACGCTCGAGCTGGCGGGGGTGTGCAAGCGCTATCCGGGCCAGCGCGAGCCGGCGATCGCGGACCTGAGCCTGAACGTCGCGGCCGGCGAGGTGTGCGTGCTCGTAGGCCCCTCGGGCTGCGGCAAGACTACGGCCATGCGGCTGATCAACCGCATGATCCCGCTGACCGGCGGCGATATCCGGCTCGGCGGTCACAGCGTGCTCGATCGCGAGCCCAACGAGCTTCGGCGCCAGATCGGCTACGTGATTCAGCAGATCGGGCTGTTTCCCCATCAGACGGTCAACGACAACATCGCCATCGTGCCGCAGCTGCTCGGGTGGGACAAGCCGCGGATCGCGGCGCGGGTGAGCGAGTTGCTCGAGCTGATCGGGATGGATCCCGGTGAGGTCGGGCCGCGCTACCCGGGTCAGCTCTCGGGCGGACAGCGCCAGCGCGTCGGGGTGGCGCGGGCGCTGGCTGCCGACCCGCCGCTGATGCTGATGGACGAGCCCTTCGGCGCCATCGACCCGATCACCCGGGCGCGCCTGCAGGACGAGTTCCTGCGCCTCCAGAGGCGAGTGCGCAAGACCGTCGTGTTCGTGACCCACGACATCGACGAGGCGATCAAGATGGGGGACAAGATCGCCATCCTGCGCCAGGGAGGAAAGCTGGCCCAGTACGACACCCCCGCCGAGATCCTCACCAACCCGGCGGACGAGTTCGTGGCGGAGTTCGTCGGGGCCGATCGCGCGCTCAAGCGCCTCGGCCTCTGCACCCTGGCCGATGTCGAGCTCGTGACGCCCAATGGCGCTCCCCGCGGTCCAGGCAGCGTCGAGCTGACCGCCACGGTTCGCGACGCGCTGTCGCAGGTCCTGGCGGCCGGGGGCCTGCCGCTGACGGTGCTCGACGAGCAGCACAAGGCCGTCGGGGTGGTCACGCTGGCGCTGCTGGGGGGATTGCTCGCCGACGGGACGCTGGGCGACACGTCCGCGACGGCAGCCGAGACGGCCAAGACCCCCAAGACGGCCACGGCAACCAAGGCAGCCACACCGGAGATCCCGACGTGACGCTGCTTGCCTTCGGCGCGCCGGTGATTCCGACCTTCGGCGGCGGCGCGTCGTCGTTCGCGTGCGAGCGGGCGAACCGGCTGTTCTGCTCGGGCTGGGTCTCGCGTAACTGGGGCACGGTGCTGTGGCCCGCTCTGCGTCAGCACATCGTGCTGACGCTGATCGCGGTTTCGATCGGATTCGTGATCTCGAGTGCGCTGGCGCTGATCGCCTACCGCCGCCGCCGGTTCGAGCGCCCGGTGCTGATCGTGACCTCGATCCTGTACACGATCCCGTCGCTGGCGCTGTTCGAGCTGCTGGAGCCGCTGCCCGGGTTTGGGCTCACCCGCACCACGGCCGAAGTCGCGCTCGTCTCCTACTCGCTGCTGATCATGTTCCGCAACACGCTCACCGGCCTGCGTGAGGTGCCCGACGAGGTGCGCGACGCCGCCGCGGGCATGGGGATGGGCCCCACCCGGTCGCTGCTGGCGGTCGAGTTGCCGCTCGCCTTGCCGGCGATCATCGCCGGCCTGCGAATCGCCACCGTGACCGTCATCTCACTGGCGACAGTGGCGGCGCTGATCGACAACGAAGGGCTCGGCGCCCCGATCCTCACCGCGATCTCCAACGAGGTCTTCAAGACCGAGCTCATCGTCGCCGGCGCGATGGCGGTGGGCCTCGCGCTGAGCGCCGACGGACTCCTGGTCATCGCGCAGCGGCTGTTGACTCCGTGGACGCGGGCGAGCTCATGAACAACTTCGTGCAAGCGTTCAGATTCATCGGCCGCAACGGCCAAGTTCCGGGCGCGCCACCGCTGCCCACGCTCGTGCACCTGACCCTCGAGACGCTGAAGATCGCGGGGATCGGGATGGTGATCGCGGTGGTGATCGCGATCCCCATCGGGGTCTGGCTCGGCCACATTCATCGCGGCTCGTTCGTGGCCATCAACCTCGGAAACATCTGGCGGGCGCTGCCGAGCCTGGCCGTGCTGGCGGTCGGCGTCGCCTTTCTCGGTATCGGGTTGCGCAATGTCGAGCTGGCGCTGGTCGTACTCGCGGTTCCCCCGATCATCACCAATGCCTACGTGGCCGTCGACGGGATCGATCGCGACCTGGTCGATGCCGCTCGGGGCATGGGCTTGACCGGCTGGGACATCCTGCGCCAGGTCGAGCTGCCGCTCGGGATTCCCCTGATCTTCGCCGGCATCCGCACCGCGGCCCTGTTCGTCGTCTCGACGACCACGATCGCGGCGCTCACCGGGTACAGCGGCAGCCTCGGCGACATCATCAACAACGAGACGAGCTACCGCCTCTCGGGCGTGCTCGGCGCGGCCATCTGCATCGCCGCGCTGGCGCTGATCGTGGAGTTCTCCCTTGCGGGGATGCAGCGGCTGCTGACCCCGCGCGGACTGAGGCTCACCGCCGCGGCCGAGCCGGTGCTCGCACTGGCTCCCGCCGTCGGAGAAGGCGCCTGAGCGCCCGCGACACGAGCCAAAACCACCTGCCACAACCATCAGGAGGAGGAGTGCAAGCATGAACAGGAGTCATCTCAGAACGGGGCGCGCGAGCATCGCGATCGTGGCGCTGGCCGTGATGCTGGCCGCATGCGGCAGCTCGTCGAGCTCGTCGAGTACCACCACCAGCACCACCAAAACGACGGCCGCGGCTAGCACCCCAGCGCCCGCGACATCGGTGCCGGCGGCCAAGAGCGGTCCCGGGGTCGGCAAGCCGGCGGTGACGGTCGGGGACAAGAACTTCACCGAGCAGTACATCCTCGGCGCGCTCTACCAGCAGGCGCTGGCCGCGAGGGGATACAGCGTGACGCTGAAGGGGAATATCGGCTCCTCGGAGATCACCTACAAAGCTCTGACCTCGGGTCAGATCGGGATGTACCCGGAGTACACGGGAACGCTGTTGACCGCGATCGCGAACGACAACAAGCCGCCAACCAGTGCGATGCAGACCTATGCGCTGGCCAAGGCGTTCGTCGACCAGCACGGCCTCGCCCTGCTGAACCAGACGCCGTTCTACGACTCCGATGCGCTGGCCGCGACCAAGGCCTACGCCACCAAGAACCACCTCAGCACGATCGCCGATCTGAAGAAGCTCGGGCACTCGTTGAAGCTGGGTGGCGCGCCGGAGTTCGCCACCCGGTTCGCGGGCCTCGTCGGCCTCAAGCAGGAGTACGGCATCGATCCGACCTTCGTGCCTCTGGCCATCGGGATCACCTACAAGGCCATCGACACCGGGCAGGTCGACGTGTTCGACGCCTTCACCACCGATGCCGAGCTGACCAGCGGCAAGTACGTGCTGCTGAGCGATCCGAAGAAGGTGTTCGGATTCCAGAACGTGGCTCCGGTGGTCAAGGCGAGCGTGCTCAAGGCCGAAGGACCGGCGTTCGCGCAGACGATCAACCAGGTCAGCGCGCTGCTGACGCTGTCGGCGATCCAGAAGATGAACGCCGCGGTTTCCCTGGACCAGCAAGCTCCGGCGATCGTCGCGCACGAGTTCCTGATGGCCAACCACCTCGGTTAGCCAGGGCGACAGACGCTCGGTCCGGGCCTCGTCGCTCGGGCCGAGCGTCCTGTGCACAACTGGTTTGGCGCGTAGTCGGCTTGGGCGTAGGCTGGAAGGCGTGAGCCGGAGCCGACCAGCCGTCCACGCCGATCAGCGGAGGCGTTCGCCGTCGCTGATCGTGCGGTTGGGCATCTCGTGGCTCACCAACGCTCTGGTGCTCGCCATCGTCACGGCCGTGTTGCACGGCGTCGACGTCGCCAGCACTGGAGCCCTGCTCGCGGCCGCCGCCGTGTTCGGGGTCCTCAATACGCTGTTGAAGCCGCTCGTGAGGCTGGTCACGCTCCCGCTGGCCATCCTCACCCTGGGGATCGCCTGGTTCTTCGTCTCCCTGCTGATGCTCGTGATCACAGGGGGGATCGTGGGCGGCTTCCACATCCACGGTTTCTGGACCCTGGTCGCGGCGACGGTGATCATCTGGATCGTGAACCTGGTTCTGGACCACACCCCTGGTCCGTGGCAGATCACCGGCCGTCGACGCAGGCGCAGGCGGCGCGCTCAGCGCTGAGGGGTGTCGCGGTCTGCGGGGCTTGCGCGTGCGGGCCGAGGGGCTGATGCGTGTGGGAATCGAGCCCCCGGTCAGGCTTCGACGACCGACTCGTTGCCTTCAGGTGCCGTGGCCGAGCTCCACGAAGCGTCACCGTCGGTGGTGGCCGGCTGCCCCACCAGAGCCTTCCTCGCGTCCTTCTTCATCTTCTTCAGTTGCCGACGCTCGCGCACCGCAGCCTCGCGGTTGAGCTTGGCCATCGTGGTTTTCTTCTTGGAACTCGAAGCCATGCGGACCACCTTCGGTTGGAATGTCGCGCGCGCCGGGGCGCGCACGCCGTACACCCGGGGATGGAAGCCGAAGTCCCCGGCGGCGCTCTTCGCATTCCTGCACGAGACGGTCTTTGTGATGTCGGGACCCAGCGTGATGCCTGGATCTAGCCCGACAACGTGGCACTGCACTGGGCCACGGCACTCGCACGTACTGCGCCGTCGCGTGTTCGAATACGTCGGACGCGCCCCGGGGAGGATAGCCGATAGCGGCGCATCGGCTCATTCGAGGCGGTGGCGCCACCGAGGAATTTGGTCAGGGCCAGCCCTTCTTGTAAGGCCCAACCTGGAGTTTGGATGTGCTAACTTTCTTTTCGTGCCGTTGGGAAAACGATTTTCGGCGACCACCGAGGACTACGCGAAGGCTCTCTACGCGCTGCAGGCTCGGGGCGAGGGGCCGGTCGGTACAAGCGCGCTCGCCGATCGGCTCGGCCTGACCCCGGGCTCGGTCTCGGCGATGTTGCGAAAGCTGCAGGAGCTCGGACTGCTGAGCCTCACCCCCTACCACGGCGTCCAGCTGACCGACGAGGGCAAGCAGCTCGCACTGGAGGTGATGCGCCATCACCGGCTGCTCGAGCTGTTTCTCGCCGAGCAGCTGGGGATGTCGTGGGATCGCGTCCACGACGAGGCCGAGGTGCTCGAGCACTGCCTCTCGGAGGACCTTGAAGCGGCGATCGACGAGAAGCTCGGGCACCCGACCGTCGATCCCCACGGCGATCCCATCCCGACCGCCGACCTGCGGATCGACGAGGGCTCGAGCGTGAGCTTGACCTCGCTGCGGCCCGGCCAGCGCGGGATCTTCGTGCGCGTCTCGGATTCCGATCCCGAGATGCTGCGCTGGCTCGCGGAACGGGAGATCGCGCCCGGCGAGCGTCTGCAGGTGGTCAACCAGCAGCCCTTCGACGGCCCGATGTTCCTGCGCATCGCGGGCAAGGAGGTCGTTCTCGGCGGCCGGCTGGCCGCCTCGATGCGAATCGAGCTCGATCCCGAAGGCTGGCAGCCTGGACCCGGCCAGGAGCTGGGCGCCGTAGATCAGCTCGAAGGACGGGACTCCTAGATGGAGGCATCGACGGCGGCCCCGACTCTGCCGGTCCCGCCGCTCACCGAAGAGGATCAGGCGCGCTCGCGGGACCGATCGCGCGTGCACCTGGCGCGCACGCTCGGCCGGCGCCGCCACCTGATCTGGCTGTTGGTCGGTCCGGGTATGCTGGCGATGCTCGGCGAGAACGACGGCCCGAGCATGATCTCCTACGCCACCGACGGCGCGAGCTACGGCCTCGGATTCTTCCTTCCCTTCATCGTCGTCCTGTTCGCGATGGCCTACGTATGTCAGGAGATGTGCATGCGTGTCGGCGCGGTCACCCACCGTGGCTTCGGGGAGCTGGTGCTGCAGCGCTTCGGGCGCGTGTGGGGCTGGTTCGGCGCCGGTGACCTCGTGCTCACCAACCTCGTGACGCTGGTGTCGGAGTTCGTGGCCATCCGCGTCGGGATGGCCTACTTCCACCTTCCGGCCTGGGTGGCGGTGGTCCTCGGGCTCGCCTTGGCCGTGTCCACGATCACCGGCGGCCGCTACTGGCGCTGGGAGCGTGTCGTGCTGGTGATGGCGCTGTTCAACGGTCTGTTCCTGGTCGCGGCGATCCTCGTCAAGCCCGATGTCGGAGCGATCGGCCACTCGTTCGCGACCTTCTCACCCTTCCCGGGAGGAAGCTTCAACACACTGCTGCTGCTGATCGCCTCCACCATCGGGGCGACCGTCACGCCGTGGATGATCTTCTTTCAGCAGAGCGCTTCGGCGGACAAGGGCATGACTCCAGGCGATGTGGGCCACGGCCGGCTCGACACCGCGATCGGCGCCGGAATGGCCGCTGTGTTCGGCTGCGCGGCGCTGATTGCGGGGGCCGCGCTGGCGACACACAGCGGCTTCGCGGTCCAGGGTCTGTCCGGAGCCGGGTTTCCGGGCGCGCTGCGGCGCGTCTCCGGCGGCGCGGTCGGCACGGTCTTCGCCCTCGGCCTGATCGAGGCCGGAGCGGTCGCGATCCTGACCATCTCGGCCAGCACCGCGTATGCCGCGGGCGAGTGCATCGGCGTCTCGCACAGCTTCAACAGCAACCCGCGCCGGGCCACGATCTTCTATGCCGCCAACATCGGCGTGACGTTGGTCGCGGCGGCTGTGATCCTGATCCCCGGCGCCCCACTCCTGTCGATCGCGCTCAATGCCAACGTGCTCGCGACCGTGCTGCTACCCGTCGCGCTCGTATTCATGATGATGCTCGCCAACGACCGGGGGCTGATGGGACGACGGGTCAACAGGCGCTCCACCAACGTGATCGGCGGCTCGGTGGTCGCGTTCGTAGGGATCTGTGGAGCCACCTACGGAATCGACTCGTTCCTGCAGAGCGTCCATATCATCGCCGGAGGCTGAAAGCATGACCAAGCCCACCGGCAGGACAAGATCACCGGTCCAACCCAACGGCGCCGTCGGACAGACGCCCGCGACCGATGCCGAGGAGCTGATCATGTTCCTCGAACGCGACCAGCTCGTGGCCGACACCTCCCGGCCCGTGGCGCGAGCGCACCTCGGCCGGCGCGCCAGCGCCGCGCTGTGGGGCCTGCGCGTGTTCGTGCTCGTGGTCAGCTTCATGGTCATCTACACGTTCGTCACGCAGCTGCGCTGATTGCGAGCGACCGACGATGGACGCCGCCGCCCGCGCTCAGCACTTGGGCCAGATCGCGCAAGGGGGTTGGCCGAGGGGTGGGCCAACGCCGTCAACGATCGGCGGGCAGAAGCGTGAATGTCCCCCCTTGGAGCGGTCGGAGCGCTCGAAAGTGGCGCTCGTCAAAGGTCAGGATGCGTCGAGTTCCGAGCTTCGCCGCGAGCACGGCGACGGCGAGGTCTGCCAGTCCAAGCCTCGAGTCCGCATACCGGAGAACTAGGTCGAGCGCGGCCTGATAGTCGCGCGAGTCGAGCCCCGGGGTCTCGTAGCGGCGGGCAGCGAGATCCTCGAGGAATGCCCGCTGCGCCGGAGGCCCGAAGCGTTGACCGAGCAGGTAGTCGATCTCGGCCGTCACCGGAGCTGGTATGAACAGCCTGCCTCGCTCTGAGCGCAGCAGCTCGATGATCTCCTCACGGCGCGGCTCGTCCGCGTCCGCCAGTGCGACGAGCGGGGCAGCGTCGATGACAACCGTCACCGACCGAAGCCGTCCAAGAGCTCCTCCTCAGGGATCTGGGAGATGGGACGCGGCTCATTGTCCAGGCGGGCAAAGCCAGCCGCGAGCGCGAAGTCCCCATCGCTCTTGCCGGTCGGAACGTAGGCGATGATCGCTTCCCGAATGATCTCCGCCTTCGACCGGCCCTCGGAGCCGGCAAGCTCCGCAAGCCGTCGTGACTCCCGCTCGGTGAGGTACACGCTGGTCTTATGCACGTACGTAGGGTAGCACGTAGGGTGGCGCACGGTGGGAGGCCAAACCGCTGAGGCGAGGATCACCCGGCGAGATACCTAAGCTACGCACCGGATGCCAGACCCACGTCGTATATACAGCTCCGGTACGGGCGTGATGTCGATTCTGATGGTGTTGATCGGAGTCGCGCTGATCGTGCGCACGCTTGCGGCCGGTGGCGGCGTGGCCGCCACCGGGATCATTCTCGGCCTGCTGTTCCTCGTGGCGGGGGGTGCGCGCCTCTACGTTCAGTCCCGGCGCCCATGACCCACTGTGGCGCCGGCCCGTGAACAGGCGTCCGATCAACTACCGCGTGCTGTTCGCGGTCGTGTACACGACCTCGGTCAGCTCGGTGTACTTCGCGCTGGGCGTGATCGCCCACCACGCCGAGGGGCTCACGCCCCTGGTGTTCCTCGGCGGAGGCATCTTCTTCGGCCTGACGGCGATGACCTACGGTGAGGCCGGATCGCTGCATCAGGAGCCCGGCGGCTCGGCGGTGTTCGCGCGCTATGCGTTCAACGAGCTCGTCAGCTTCGTGGTTGGCTGGGCCGTCGTGCTCGACTACACGATCCTCGTCGCGGTCACCGCGCTCACCGTGCCGAGCTACCTGGCCGTGTTCTGGGCGCCGCTCGGCGATGGTGCGTTGCAGATCGCGGTGGCTCTCGCGGTGATCGCGTTCGTGGCCTTCGACAACGTGACCGGCGTGAAGCCCCGCCGGCTGCGCCGGCGGGTCCTCATCGCGGGCGTCGACCTGAGCCTTCAGGCCGCGGTGATCGTGCTCGGGTTGGTCCTCGCCTTTCACCCCGGGCACCTCGTGGACAGCATCCACTTCCCCTACGTCCCGTCCGTCTCCGGCCTCGCCTTCGCGCTCCCGATCGGGGTGATCGCCTTCACCGGGCTGGAGGCGGCGGCCAGCCTGGCCGGAGAAGTGACGGCGAGCCCGCGAGAGATGGGGCGGCTGATCGTGCCCGGGTCGGCGATCATCGTCCTGGTCTACGTCGGGATCGCCATCGTCGGCGTGGCGGCGCTCCCGGTTCACCACCACGTGAGCGCGCTCGGCGAGCGCCACGTCGCTGCACCGCTGCTCGGAGTCGTCGAATCATTCCGTCCCGTCTGGGTGGCCGACCTGCTCAAGTACGTGGTGGCGATCGGAGCCGCCCTCGGGCTGACCGCCGCCGCTGACTCCGGGATGCTCGGCGTCGCGCGCGTCGGGTACTCGCTGGCGACCAACCGCCAGATCCCGAGCGCGATCGGCCGCCTGCACGAACGCTGGGGGACGCCGCACCTCGTGATCGCCGGCGCCGCGCTCGGCGCCGGCGCGCTCGTGCTTCCGACCGACCTCGAGCTGCTGATCGGCATCTATGCCTTCGGGGCGCTGCTCGCCTTCACCAGCGCCCACGTCTCCGTGATCGCGCTGCGCTTTCGCGAGCCTCAGCCGCGCCTGGGCTACGAGGTGCCGCTGTCGGTGGCGCTGCGCGGCGCGCGGGTTCCCCTCCCCGCCGTGCTCGGCGCGGTGCTCGGCGCGATCGGATGGGCAAGCGTGGTCGTGCTGCACACGGGCGCGCGGTATGTCGGGGCGGGCTGGCTGCTGGCCGGCGTGCTGCTCTACGTGACCTACCGCAAGAGCCAGGACAAGCCGCTGCTGCGGCGGGTGACGATCCCCGATCGGGCGTTGCGTCACGAGCGCCTCGAGTCCGAGTTCGGCTCGATCCTGGTTCCGATCCTCGGCCAGGCGCTCGACGACGACATCGTGCAGACCGCCGGCCGGCTGGCCGGCGAGCAACATGACAGCCTCCAGGAGGAGGGCGCGGTGATCGAGGCGCTGTGGGTGTTCGAGGTGCCGCTGTCACTGCCGCTGGACGCTCGGCTGCCCGAGGCGCAGGTCCGCCGAGCGCGCGAGGCGCTGGCGCGGGCCAAGGTCGTCGGGGAGGAGTATGAGGGGGTGGAGGTCGCCACGACGATGGTGCGTGCCCGCCGGATCGGCGAGGCGATCGTCAGCGAGGCCCGGCGCCGAGGCGTGGAGGCGATCGTGCTGGCCGCCGAGGAACCATCTCGCGTGCGCAGCGGGGCGCTGTTCGGGGGCGCCGGGGGTCCACTGGACAACTATGTCGGGGCGATCACCAAGTACGTGATCGGGAAGGCTCCCTGCCGGGTGATTCTCACCGCCCCCCCGGCGGCGCAGAAGGCCCCAACGGCGCCAGGGGCATCCCCTGAGAGCGACAAGGCGCCCGGCTGATGGCGGAGCGCCGCCTTCCCGGCCTGCAGCGGGTGCTCGGAGTCAACGCGCTCGCCTCGACGGCGTACGGCAACGTCGGCTCGTCGATCTACTACGCGCTGGGGCTGGTGGCGTCGTACGCCCTCGGCCTGACGCCGATCGTGTTCATCCTGACCGGCGTGATCTTCTACCTGACGGCGGCCACGTACTCCGAAGCCACCGCGATGTTCCCCGAGGCCGGGGGATCCTCGAGCTTCGCCCGTCACGCCTTCAACGAGTTCTGGTCCTTCTTCGCCGCTTGGGGCCAGATGCTCAACTACGTGATCACGATCGCGATCTCGGCCTTCTTCGTCCCTCACTACATCGGGGGGCTGTTTCTGCCCTTCCTCAAGACCTCCCCCGGAGACATCATCTTCGGGATCGGCGTGATCGGCGTGCTGTGCACGATCAACGTGGTGGGCGTCACGGAGGCGGCGGCGCTCAACGTGGTGCTGGCGATCACCGACTTCTCGACCCAGGTCCTGCTCGTAGTCGTCGGCGGCGTGCTCGTGCTGTCGCCGGAGGTCCTGGTCAACAACGTGCACCTGGGGACCGTGCCGCATTGGAAGGACTTCCTGGTGGCGATTCCCGTCGGGATGATCGCCTACACCGGAATCGAGACGATCTCCAACATGGCGGAGGAGGCCAAGGACGAGGCGCGGACGATCCCCGCCGCGATCAATCGCGTGGTCATCGCAGTGTTCATCATCTATGCCGCCCTGCCCGCAGTGGCGCTGTCGGCGCTGCCGGTACGGTGCTCCGGCGGGCATTGCCAGACGCTGTTGGGCGTCGCCGAGAACAAGGGCGGCTTCGCCGGAGATCCCGTGCTCGGGATCGTCAAGCATCTGCACCTCGGGGCGTTCCAGCACGCCGGAGAGATCTACGTCGGTCTGCTCGCGGCCACGATCCTGTTCATCGCCACCAATGCGGGGATCATCGGCGTGTCGCGGCTCGTGTACTCGATGGGGCTCCACCGGCAGGTCCCCGACGGCCTGCGCCAGTTGCATCCGCGCTTCCGAACCCCGTGGATCGGGATCCTCGCGTTCGGCGCGATCGCCTGCGTGGCGCTGATCCCCGGACAAGCCAACTTCCTCGGGAACATGTACGCGTTCGGCGCGATGCTCTCGTTCACGATCGCGCACCTGGCGGTGATCCGCCTGCGGATCCGCGAACCGGAGCAGGCGCGCCCCTATCGGGGGCCGGGAACGCTGCGGCTGGCCGGGCGCGAGTTGCCGCTGTTCGCGGTCGTGGGCGGCCTGGGAACGTTTCTGGCCTTCGTCACCGTCACCGCGCTGCACATCGAGGTCGCGGCCGCCGGGGTCGGATGGCTGCTGATCGGGATCCTCGTGTACGTCGTGTACCGCCGTCGGCAGGGTCTGGATCTGACGACGACGACCCGGGTGGCGGTGACGAAGCCGGCGACCGAGACCGAGGCCGAATACGAATCGGTTCTCGTGGCCTTCGACGAGCGCGGCTACGTTCCCGAGGTGCTGGCCACGGCCGCCCGGCTGGCCGCGCGCCGGCGGCGGGGCATCCATGTCCTGGTCATGATCTCGGTTCCGGCCAGCAGCCCGATCGACGCCGCGCTTCCCGCGCAGGAGGCGACCGCGCAGTCGATCATCGAGGAAGCGAAGGTTCAGATCGGGCGACGCGTCTCGGGCCATTGGGACAAGGTCCGGCCCGGGCAGACCGGTCGCCGAATCGTCGACGAGGCCCGAGACATGCACGCCGGGGCGATCGTGATGCCGATGCCCCGGGCCGGCTCCGGGTTCGGACGCGCACTGGAGACGGTGCTGCGGGAGCGTCCCTGCCGGGTGATCGTCGAATCGATCCCGGCGGAGGCGGAGCGACGGAGCGAGGTGGTGGGTTAGATTTGGTGCCGCGGGAGGGTTGGATGCCGGTGCGGGTGTCGGCGCCGCCCGGGCCGAGGAAGGACTTGGTCGCGCGACGGCGAAACGCACCACCATGCTCAGACGCCGCGCATCGGTGATCGAGACCGAGCCCTGCGAGCCGGCGGAGGGCTTCGAGCACCTCGACCGCCGCTGGCTTGCGGTCCTCCAGTGGCTGGCGGCAAACCGCGTCGACCACGTACTCCTCGGTGTCGCCGCGCAGGCGGTTCGTGGGCAGGTGGGTGCCGCCGGGCCCGTGGCGATCGTGCCCGCCCCATACGGACGCAACCTCGAGCGCCTCGCGCACGCACTGGGGGCGGGGCGCGCGCGGCTGCGGGTGGATGGCAACACCGCCGAACTCGCGAGGCCCGGCGCAACCTTCTTGGCGCCGGTCAAGCTGAGCGCGGAGAAGCTGGCGGGAGAAAGGCGCTGGGCGCTGCGCTGCGGCGATCACGACCTCGACGTCGAGGGCCGGATCCCGGGCGTACCGCGCTACCAGGAGCTTCTCTACGAGGCCGGGCGATTCGAGCTTGCGGCTGGGGTCAGCGTCGAGGTCGCCTCGGAGGATGACCTCGCGCGCTACGCGCACGCGCGGGGACCCGGCGAACCTGAGATCCGGATCACGCGCAACCCGCGGATCGAGCCGGGCCGATAGCCGCACCGGAGTCTCGGCCGACCCACTCCGCCGCTATCGGTAGCGCCCGGGCTCCCAGAGCGGCTCCTCGCCGCGGTTGGCCCCCCGGCTGAGGATGAACAGCAGGTCGGAGAGCCGATTCAGGTAACGGATGACCTCGGAACCCAGCTCCTGCTCGCCGCAGGCGATGGCCAGGCGCTCGGCCCGCCGGCAGACCGTTCGGCAGACGTGCAGCTGGGCGGCCGCCGGCGTTCCTCCCGGGAGGACGAACGACTTCAGCGGCGTCAGCGTGGCGTTGACCTCGTCGCAGCGCTGCTCGAGCCACGTGACCTGCTCGGGCAGGACCCGCAACCGCTCGCGGGCAGCGTCCTGGGGGGCCGAGATGTCGGCGCCGACGTCGAACAGGTCGTTCTGGATGTGGGCCAGCCACGGTGCGTACTCGTCCGGCAGGGCCCCGGCGGCGAGCGCCACGCCGAGCTGCGCGTTCAACTCGTCGACGGTTCCGTAGGCCTCGATTCGCGGATGGGTCTTGGGCACTCGGCTCATGTCGCCCAGGTGCGTCTCGCCGCCATCGCCCAGCCGGGTGTAGATGCGGGTCAGGTTCACGGTCACGGCCACCATCGAGTCTACGCCCGCGCGCGGGCTGCGTGCCCGCGGGCACGCAGCCAATCCAAGCCCGGCCCCGGAGGACGACGAGCCCAGCCCATCGGGCGCGCTCGGCACCTGCGCCGCCGGCGCGATACGATCCGCGCGTTCAAGGTCGGTGGTGATGGGAAGTCGGTGAGAACCCGGCGCGGACCCGCCACTGTGTTCGGGGACGCCGGCAGCACAAAGCCACGGGTGGGCATGAACCCACCGGGAAGGCGCCGTCGGTAGGCCCGTAAGCCAGGAGACCAGCCTCCGACCGCAAAGCCCATACGCCCTCGCGGAAAGGGGTGGCTCTTTTGCAACCCAAACACATCCCCGCTCTCAGTGGTGCGACCGCGGTCGCAGTTCTCTCGCTGTCCGGAGCGGTCAGCGCAGCGCAAACCACGCCGGCCGGCGGTACCACGGTCACGGTCCGCATCGAAGGTCGGATGCACACGCTGCTGGCCCCGACGAAGGTGCACACACATGCCGGCTCGATCACCACGAGCGGTGCGCCCCGCGGGGCCTGCCCGGCCACCAGCGCGGCCGGCGCGCTCGACGTGGCGACCCATCACGGCTTCAGCGGGCCGTTCAGCGCCAGCTTGAAGGACTATTTCATCACCAGGATCCTGGGCGAGCTCGAGAGCGGCAAGACCTACTTCTGGGAGATCTTCGCCGACAACGTTCCGGCTCAGACCGGAGCCTGCGAGATCAAGCTGCATTCCGGCGAGCAGCTTCTGTTCGCTGCGGTCCCGACGAAGGGAACCGAGCACCCGACCGCCCTGAGCGGCCCCAATCGAGCCCGTGCCGGGCACCCGTTCGCGGTCAGGCTCATGTTCTTCGACGCCAAGGGTAGGTCCAAGCCGCTGGCGGGGGGGCGGGTGTACGGGGCCGGCGTGAGCTCGGTCACCAACCACCGCGGAATCGCCCGGATCGTCGAGCCGCACGCAGGGTCACTCGTCCTGCACGCCACTCCGTCCGGCTACATCCGCGCCGCGCCGGTGCGGGTGCGCGTGATCAGGTAGCTGGTGCGGCGCGGGGCCCGCACCATCCGCACGCTGGGGATCCTCCGGCCTGCCGCCCGCAAGGCGTCCGGCCGCACCGGAAAGGGCGGCGCTGGAGTCGTCCTGCTGGCGATCCTCGGTGCGGCGGGGTGCGGGCTCGGTCCGGGACCGGGGACCGGAGACGTCACCGTCACCGTCACCCACGCGTTCGGGTCCGCGAAGGTCGCCACGATCACGCAGTCCAAGGTCCCCGGCTCGGAGACCGTGATGCGGCTGCTGACGCGCTCCTTCTCGGTCCAGACCCGGTACGGCGGCGGCTTCGTGGAGTCGATCGACGGCGCCGCGGGAACGTCCTCGCATCTGGACTGGTTCTATTACGTCAACGGGATTCAGGGTTCTGCGGGTGCGGCCGCGACCACAGTGCACCGGGGAGACCGAATCTGGTGGGACCGTCACGATTGGAGTGCGACGAACTCCATCCCGGCCGTGGTCGGATCGTTCCCCGAGCCGTTCGTGCATGGCATCGGTGGCAAGCGATTTCCGACCACGGTGGAATGCGCCCACGACCTGGAAGCGGCGTGCGCCCGCGTCTCGGCGGAGCTCGGCTCCGCCGGGGTCCCGGCCGCCAGCCAGCTCCTCGGCACCGGCTCGGGAACCGACACGCTCGGCGTTGTCGTCGGCACCTGGGGCGAGCTCCACTCCGGCATCGCTGCGCACCTGATCGAGCACGGACCCTCGGCCAGCGGGATCTACGCCCGCTTCAGCGGTCCGCGTGGTGAGGCGCTCGAGCTGCTCGGTCCCGATGGCCAGACGGTCCGTACGTTGCACGCCGGTGCGGGCCTGATCGCGGCGACGGCCGACTCCACTTCGGAGCCGACCTGGCTGGTCACGGGCACCGACGCCGCCGGCGTCCTAGCCGCCGCGCGGGCGCTGACGCCGGCTCGGCTGCACGACGCCTTCGCCCTTGCGGTGCAGGGCAACACCGATCTGCCGTTGCCGCTGCAGGGAGCGACGCCGCCGTCGGGCGCGAAGGCGCCGCCGCGGGCAACATGAGCTATCGCCGGCGCGCGAGCCCGCTGCACAGCGCCCGCGCCGCGTCCGCCTGCGCGTACTGCGCCGCGCTCGCGTGCGCGGCGCTGATGCTGTCGCACCCGATCGCGCTGGGCGCCGTGACGCTGGCGATTCTGGGCGCCGGGATCGGGGCTGGAGTCGGGGGCCAGCTCCGCCGCGCGGCCCTGCTGGCGGTCCCGCTGGCGGTCGTGATCGCGTTGGTCAACGCGCTCGTGACCCGCGACGGACTCACCGTGATCGTGCGGCTCGGAGACCTACCGGTGCTGGGGCACACCGATGTCACGCTCGAGGCCGCGACCTACGGCGCCGTTCTCGGGATGCGGGCGGCCGCTCTGATCATGTGCGGTGCCCTGTACACGGCCGCGGTCGATCCCGACCAGGTACTGAGGCTGTTCCGTCGCGTCTCGTTTCACTCCGCCCTGACCGCGACGCTCGCCACGAGGATGGTGCCGGTCCTGATCCGGGACTCGCGGCGTCTGGCCGACGCTCAGCGCTGCCGCCCGGGCTTCACGGCGCCGGGCCCGCGCCGGCGGTGGTTGCCCGCCGGTGCACCGGCCCGGCTGGCGCTGATGCGCGCGGCCACGGCGGGCGTGCTCGACCGGGCGCTGGATGTGGCCGCCGCGCTCGAGGTCCGCGGTTACGGCGCGGCGCGCCGGCCGCCGCGGGTCCGGACGCCCTACTCGCGCCACGATCTCGCCTTCGCCGCCTCGGCCCTCGCGGTGCTCGCGATCTCGATCGGCGCCAGCGTTACCGGACTGGCGCCGTTCCGGGCCTATCCGTCGTTGCGAGTGCCGCTCGGGCCGGGCGTGTGGATCTGCGCGGCGGGAATGCTCGGCTGTGCGCTGGTCCCGTTCGCCGACCGCCGGGGGATCGAGCCATGAGCGTGCTCGAGCTCGATCGGGTCAGCTACCGCTATCCCGACGGCGCCCGGAAGGCGCTCGAGGATGTCTCGCTGCAGGTCGAGCCCGGCGAGCTGGTGGTGCTCGCGGGCGCGTCGGGGTCGGGCAAGTCGACCCTGCTGCGGGCGGCGAACGGGCTCGTCCCGCATTTTCACGGTGGGACCCTGGCCGGACGGGTGGTGGTCGCGGGGATGGATACCCGCGAACACGGTCCGGGGCACCTGGCCGCGCTTGTGGGAACCCTGTTCCAGGATCCCGAGACCCAGGTGGTGATGGGCACGCCGCGCGCCGAGGTGGCCTTCGGACTCGAAAATCGCGGACAGGGGGCCGCCGCGGTTGCCCGCGGAGTGGAGGAGACGGCGCTGGCACTCGGGATCGCCCATCTCCTGGACCGCTCGAGCGAGGAGCTCTCCGGCGGAGAGCTGCAGCGGGTCGCGCTGGGTGCCGCACTCGCCGGCCGGCCGTCGCTGGTGCTGCTCGACGAGCCCACCTCGCAGTTGGACCCGGTCGCCGGCGACGAGCTGATCGGGCTGCTGCGGCGGCTCAACGAGGACTTCGACACGACGATCATGCTCGCCGAGCATCGGCTCGAGCGCTGCCTGGCCCCGGCCGACCGGGTGATCGCGCTGATCGAGGGCCGCGTCGCCTGCGACGCCCCGCCCGGCGACTTTCTCGCCTGGGCGGTGGACCACGCGCCGGAGCTGCAGACGCCGGGGGCGGCACTGCTGTCCGGCCTGGGCCTGCGACCGCGGGCGGGAGTCAAGGCGGCCCGGGCGGCCCTTCGTGAGCGGGGCCTGCTCGACCTGGACGATCCAGCACCCGCGTACGGTGCATTCGATCAACCAGGTCACGGCGGTCCGGGTGGCGCAAGGCGAACGACCGGCCGGCGTCGAAAGCAGCGCGACTCTGAGGCCGCGCTTCGCTTTGACCGCGTCTGGCACGAGCTCCCGGACGGTCCCGCCATCCTTCGCGGCCTCTCCCTGGCCATCGCGCCGGGCGAGCGCGTCGCGCTGATGGGGCGAAACGGCGCCGGCAAGTCGACGTTGCTGCGTCACGCCGCCGGCCTGATGCGCCCCACCCGCGGCCGTGTGCACTGCACCGGCCGCGTCGCGCTGCTGCTCCAGAGCCCGGTCGACTACCTGATCCACGAGACCGTCGCCCAGGAGGCTTCGTCGGGGGCGTTGGCGATGGTCGGCCTCGCGAGCGCCGCCTTCGCGGACCGTCACCCCCGTGAGCTCTCCGCCGGAGAGCGACAGCGCCTCGCGCTCGCGATCGTCCTCGATCCTCACCCGCCCGACGGGGCCCCAGCTGCGCCAGCGACGGTCGTGTGCCTGGATGAGCCGACTCGAGGCATGGATCGCCGCCACAAGGATCAGCTTGCACAGCTGCTCTGCGAGCTCGACGCCGCCGTGGTGGTGGCCACCCACGATCCGGAGTTCGTCGCGGCGTTCGCCCCGCGGGTGGTGCTGCTCGCCGACGGCGCGGTGATCGCAGACGGGCCCAGTGGCGAGGTCCTCACCGGCGGGACCTACTTCGCCACCGAGACGGCTCGGATCCTCGGTCTGGAGGCCTCGGTGACCGGCGTGCCCGGCGTGGCTGGCGTGTGGGGCGCGAGGGGCGCCCTTCGACCCCGGGACGGGGTCGCCCTGCTCGAGCCGCGGATGCACCGGGTCGTGATCGCATGACGTGGCAAGTCGGGTCATTCGCGATCCTCGCCCTGGCCCTCGCCGGCGGCTTCGCGTGGTACGAGCGGACCCGTCCGGACGCCCGGATCGTCGCCCTGGTCGCGATGCTGGCGGCGTTCGCCGCTCTCGGCCGGATCGCCTTCGCCGCGCTTCCGAACGTCAAGCCGACCACCGACATCGTTCTCATCTCCGGCTACGCCCTCGGGG
>JBPCPO010000047.1:0-31172 GCA_050999075.1 Solirubrobacteraceae bacterium | reverse complement strand
CTGCGTCTGCTGTGCCATGACCTCCGAGACGAGGATCGCGTAGGGATCGCGCGTGCGCCGCCAGGGCAGGCCGCGGCCAGCTCGGTCGTACCAGGCCAGGACGGCCGCGTGGAGCTCGGGGTCAGCGTGGCGCACGGCGAGCCGGGAGCCTAACGACGCCGTGCCGCGTCGTGCCGCAAGTGCATACATCCGTCGATCTGTTGTATAAATACAATATGGGCCGGAACTCAAGGAACGCCCAGCCCCCGCTCTTCAACCGCCTCACGGTGTTGCGGGCCGAGCGCAGCCTTTCGCGCCAGCAGCTTGCCGACGCGGTCGGCGTCAACTTTCAGACGATCGGTTACCTGGAGCGCGGGAACTACAGCCCAAGCCTCGATCTGGCGTTCCGCCTGGCCGAGTTCTTCGACCTCCCGATCGAAGCAATCTTCGCGCGCGAGCCGTTCCCCCCAATGTCACGGCAGACGTCCACCCCAGTACCAGAGGAGACCACATGAGCACGACGGCAGTCCCGCCACCCACCACCGCGACGGACCAGCCGCCCACGGTGACGTGGCGCGATGCCGTGACACCCCTGAGCCGCGCCAGCCGGCGGTGCTGGACCGCGGGCTACGCGCTGCTGCTGGTGGTGCTCGCGGCGAGCATCGTCGACAACATGCTCGCCTTCAACAGCAGGGCCTTCCCGCCGATCCTGATCGTGGCGCTGCCCGTCGTCTTCGGCATGCTGCGCCGGGGCACGCGCCGCATCGCAGCGCTCGACCATCCAGATCTCGACGAGCGCGACATCGCCGCTCGCAACAGCGCGTACCGCGTGGCCTTCCCCTTGCTCGTGCTCGTGATCGTCGCTGCATTGGTCCTGCTGACGGTCGCCGCGCCCGACATCGCGCGCCCAATCGGCTCTGGTCCCCCGGGCTCCGAGGCCGATGATGGCTGGTTCGTCGAAACGCCGGCGCTGGTAGCCCTCGGGCTGTGGATCGGGCTTTGGGCCGTCTTCCTGCCGACGGGAACGCTCGCATGGCGCGAGCCCGACGCGCTCGAACTCGAGGCGGGCGGCGGGGGATTCTCCGAGCCGATTCGCGACGCGCTGCTCGCTCTCGCGCTGGTCGGCGGGATCGGGGCCAGCCTGACGACGGACTCCGATGTCGGCCTGATCCCGTTCATCGGCTCTCTGGCACTGCTCGGCGGGCTCGCGCGGCGCGCCGATGGCCAGCCGATGATGTCGCGTCAGCGCAAGTGGCGGGTGGTGATCGGGGTCGTGATGATCCTGGCCATGATCGCGATCGCCATTGCCGAAGACGCCGTCAGCGGCTAGGCCGCGAGCTTCGCCGCGGCGACTGGACGAGCTCGGCGTTGCCGGCCGGCTGGCAGCCGTCGGGGAGCGCGGGACTCGGAGGCGCTCGTCAGGCCGGCGCCTCGTTGGCCTGCGCGGTGACGAGCTCGCGGCGCAGGTCGCGGATCTCGTCGCGAACGCGGGCGGCGTACTCGAAGCGCAGCTCCTCGGCGGCGGCGAGCATCTCCTCCTCGAGCTCGACGATCGTCCGCTCGAGCTCGGCCGGCGGCACCGCATCGGCGGCCCGCTGCCGGCGTCGGCGCGACTTCGGCACCTTGGAGGAGTCCGACTGCAGGAACTCGGCGATGTCCGAGATCCCCTTCACGATCGTCTCCGGCGTGATGCCGTGCTCCACGTTGTAGGCGCGCTGGATCTCGCGTCGACGATCGGTCTCACCCAGCGCCGCCTTCATCGCCGCGGTCTCGCGGTCGGCGTACATCAGCACCTTGCCCTCGATGTTGCGCGCTGCCCGCCCGATGGTCTGGATCAGGGATGTCTCTCCCCGCAGGAACCCCTCCTTGTCGGCGTCGAGAATCGCCACCAGCGACACCTCGGGCAGGTCCAGCCCCTCACGCAGGAGGTTGACCCCCACAAGCACGTCGAACTCGCCCAGGCGCAGAGCACGGATGATCTGGATCCGCTCGAGCGTGTCGATCTCCGAGTGCAGGTAGCGCACGCGGAAGCCCATCTCAAGCAGGTAGTCGGTCAGGTCCTCCGACATCTTCTTGGTGATCGTGGTGACCAGCGTGCGCTCATCCCGGTCCACCCGCCCGCGGATCTCGTTCATCAGGTCGTCGATCTGGTTGCGCGTCTCGCGCACCTCGACCTCGGGATCGATGATCCCGGTGGGCCGCACGATCTGCTCGACGATCCGCCCCGAATGGCTGCGCTCGTACCCGCCCGGAGTCGCCGAGACGAATGCGAGCTGGGGGGTGATGGAGAGAAACTCCTGAAAGGTCTGGGGACGGTTGTCGAGGGCGCTGGGCAGCCGGAAGCCGTAGTCGACGAGCGTCTGCTTGCGGGAGCGGTCGCCTTCGTGCATGCCCCCGATCTGCGGCACCGTCTGGTGAGACTCGTCGACGAAGCAGACGAAGTCGTCGGGAAAGTAGTCGAGCAGGCAGTACGGTCGATCCCCCGGGCCGCGGCCGTCGAGGATCCGCGAGTAGTTCTCGATCCCGGAGCAGAATCCGAGCTCTCGCAGCATCTCCATGTCGTACTGGGTGCGCTGACGCAGACGGTGGGACTCGAGCAGCTTCCCCTGCGCGTCGAGCTCCGCACAACGCTCGTTCAGCTCCCGGCCGATCGCGGCGACCGCGTCATCGATCATCCCCTCACGGACGTTGTAGTGACTGGCCGGCCAGATCGCGACGTGCTCCAGGTCATCCTCGATCAGCTCGCCGGTCAACGGGTCGAAGTGCTGCAGGTGCTCGACCTCGTCGCCGAACAGCACGATCCGGAAGGCGGTCTCGGCGTAGGCGGGGAAGATCTCGAGCGTATCGCCCCGGACGCGGAACGTGCCGCGTCCGAGCGCGGTGTCGTTGCGCGTGTACTGGATCGAGACCAGCTTGCGCAGCAGCACGTCCCGGTCCACGAACGACCCCTTCACGAGGGTCTGGAGGTTCTCGTCGTACACCTCTGGCGAACCGAGGCCATAGATGCACGAGACGCTGGCGACGATCAGTACGTCGCGCCGCGCGAACAGCGCCGCGGTGGCCGAGTGGCGCAGACGGTCGATCTCCTGGTTGATCGCCGAGTCCTTCTCGATGTACAGATCCCGGCTGGGGACGTACGCCTCCGGCTGATAGTAGTCGTAGTAGGAGACGAAGTACTCGACCGCGTTGCGCGGGAAGTAGGTCCGGAACTCGTTGCACAGCTGAGCGGCGAGCGTCTTGTTGTGGGCGATCACCAGCGCCGGCTTCTGCACCGCTTCGATCGTCGCCGCCATCGTCATCGTCTTGCCGGTGCCCGTGGCGCCGAGCAGGGTCAGGAACTGCTCCCCGGCCTCGATCCCCTGGGCCAACGACTCGATCGCCGCCGGCTGGTCGGCGGTCGGTTGGTAGGCGGCTTCGAGCTCGAACTTGGGCATCCCAGGGACGAATCAGGGTAGCGATGGAGTCGGACGGGCAGGATGAGCTCGCCGTTCAGGCCGGCATTCGATCCGACCTCACCGTCCGTCCGAACACCGCCCTGGATCTCGCCGGCCGCGACCGGTCAGCGAGCTGCCGGCTACGCGCGGCCAGCAGCTCCAGCAAGGCGACCGTGGGGTGAAAGGGATCCGCCACGGCCGATCCGTCGGCGATCGACAGCGCCGCGCGCGGCTCGCCGTCGACCTCGGCGAGCAGGACAGGGGGCGCCGGCAAGGGCGCGCTGTCCAGCGCGGCCAGGCGCGCCAGGGCCTGTGCGTCGTCGGGGAAGGCGGGGCGAATCGTGACCGCGGGCACGGGCGCCACCGTGGCGATCGATGCTCGCCTGGCCCCGCACGCTCGCCTGGCCCCGCACGGCCCCGCGGGGCCGTGCGATCGGAGCTCAGCCAGCCGCTTGGGCAGGCTCGGCGTGCGCATCCGCGCGGCGGTAGGTACGGACGTACTCGGGCACCGGCTCTGAGCAGCGCGGATCGGTGCGCGGCGCATCGATGGCGAGTCCGAGCGGCAGCTCCCCCGCCCAGACCGCCAGCGCGTAGTCCTCCGGAGCGTCAACCGGGGGGCCGGTTCGCAGCTTCGCCGAGACCTCCTCGATCGCCAGCGCCACGACTTCGGTCGCCTCCAGCTCCTGCTCGCTCGGACTCCGCGCCTCGCCGAACCGCCCGGGGGCGACGTGCTCGACGATCGCGCGCAGGGCCTCCAGCTTCTCGGTTTGCGCCCGCAGCACGCGCGCTTGGCCGAGCACCACGACCGAGCGGTAGTTGATCGAGTGGTGAAACGCGGAGCGAGCGAGGACGAGACCGTCCAGAAGCGTCACCGTGAAGCAGATCGGCACCCCGCTGACCATGCTCCCGAGGATCCGGCTCAAAGGCGACCCGTGGAGGTAGAGCCGATCCCCGGCGGGGGCGTAGAGCATCGGGATCGCGTAAGGCTGTCCGTCAGCCACGAAGGCGACGTGACCGATCAGACCCTCGTCGAGAATCGCCGCGATCGTCTCCCGGTCATAGCGGCCCCGCCCCGCCCGTCGCCGCACCGTTGTCCGCGCCGTGCGAGCCTCCCCCGCCTCGCCGGTCCCGCCCGCCTCGCCAGCATTGTTATAGTACGAACTCATGCTCGACATAGGACAATACCAGATCAGCGGCTCCACGGCGATCGAGATCGCCTCGAGCGCGGAGGTGGCGATCCTCGAGGGAGCGCTCGACCCCGGCGAGACGCTGCCGACGATTCGGGCGCTGGCCCAAACGCTCGGAACGAGTCCCGCCACGATCAGCTCCGCGTACCGGATCCTGCGTCACCGCGGACTGGTGGTGGCGCAGGGCCGACGGGGCACCCACGTCGCGGCGCGACCGACGGTGCGCTTTCCCGAGCCCGCACGCCGCGGAGCCCCGCTCGCAGGCCGGACCAGCCACCTGCGCGATTTGGCCAGTGGCCTACCGGATCCGACCCTGTTGCCACCCTTGGCCCCGGTCCTGGCCCGGATCGACTTCGATCGCCGGCTGCGGATGAGCGAGCTCGAGACCGCCGACCCCGAGCTGATCGAGCTTGCGGCGGCATCGTTCGAGGCCGACGGACTTCCGTCCGGCGCGCTCGCGATCACGGCCGGTGCGTTCGACGCCATCGAACGGGTGCTCGGAGCCCATCTGCGCCCCGGCGACCGCGTGATCATCGAAGACCCGACATACGTCTCCATCCGCGATCTGCTGCTCGCGCTGGGCCTCGTCGAGGTGCCGGTCCCGGTCGACGAGTGCGGCATGCTTCCGGCACGCCTCGAGGTAGCCCTGGCGAGGGGCGCCGCGGCCGTGCTGATCGTTCCGCGGGCGCAGAATCCGTTCGGCTCGGCCCTGGACCCCGAGCGCACGGCAGCGTTGCGTGGCCTGCTCGAGGGTCGGCCCGAGGTGCTGCTGATCGAGGACGATCACACGGGGTCCGTCTCGGGCGCACCGTTCTCCACTCTGGTTGCGCCGTCGCGGCGATCCTGGGCCGTGGTCCGCTCGACGTCGAAGCTCCTGCACCCTGACCTGCGACTCGCGCTGGTGGCCGGAGATCACCGGACGATCTCGCGGGTGGAGGGTCGCCAGGCGCTCGGCCCCCGGTGGGTTAGCCACATCTCGCAGGCGATCGTCGCCGAACTGCTCGGCGATCCCGAGCACGAGGCGCTGCTAGCGCGGGCGCGGGACGCTTACGCCTGGCGCCGCGACGCGCTCCTGCGCGCCCTGTCGCAACACGGGATCCAGGCCCATGGCCGCTCCGGGCTGAACGTGTGGGTGCCGGTGCGTGAGGAGGCGCCCGTCTTTCGAGCGCTGCAGGATGCCGGTTGGCTGGTGCGGGCCGGCGAGCGGTTCAGGATCGAGACCCCGCCGGGCATCCGCGTCACCGTCGCCACGCTGACCACGGATGAGGCGCCCGCGCTGGCGCAGGACATCGCCAGCGCCGAGCAGGCGGGGCGGCCGCGCAGGGCCTATTGAGCGACTCGCCCCCTTGCGTCGATCCGGCGCGAGAAGAACCAGCGTGATCCCGGTGAGCGTCTCAGAAGTCTCGCCGCGCCACCTCACCCGTACCCCAGCTCGCTGGCATACGTGCGGCGATAATCCTGCTGCGCCCGTAGCACCTTGAGCACGTAGGCGCGGGTCTCCGCGAAGGGGATCGCCGCGACGGTGAGTGGCTGTCCGTGGGCATGGGCGCGCGCCAGCCACCGCCCGACATTCGACTCGCCGCCGTTGTAGGCCGCCACCGCCAGCGTCGTATTGCCGCTGTACTCGTCGAGCAGGTAGCGCAGGTAGTAGCTGCCGTAGGAGATGTTGACCTGGGGCGTAGCCAGATCGGCGGTGGTGAAGGTCCTGGCGCCCGAGCGGCGGGCGAGGAAGTCGGCGGTCTGGGGCAGGATCTGCATCAGGCCCTGCGCCCCCGCGGGAGACGGTCGCGGGTCGAACTTGGTCTCGGCGTAGATGACCGCCGCGATCAATGCGGGGTCCAGCCGCTTCTGCGTGGCCTGCTGGCGGATGATGTCGGCATGTTGCAGAGGCAATGCGAGGTCGTTGACCGCCTTGCGGGCCAGTGGCATCGCGAGCACGATCGCCAGGATCGCCAACGCGGCGGCGCCCAGAAGCATCGCGCCGCGACGTCGGCGCGCGGCCAGGCGCCGGCTGCCCATGCGCCGCTCGGACTCTCGGCTGTCCCTAGACGCTCGCCCGCTCGGCATCCTGCCTCGCCGTCCTGCGTGACGCTCGGGTCATTTGGCGGCCTGCGCTGAAGAGCTCACCCATCGAGCATGTCAAGAACGGACGACAGCCTCGCCTCGAACTGGTCCACCGTGCTGTCGTTGGCCACCACATACGTCGCTCGCGCCGCCTTCTCCTCCTGTGAGAGCTGGCGCGCCGAGCGCTCCTCGAGCGCCCTGTGCCCGCGGGCGGCGGCTCGCCGGCTCCGGACCTTCTCGTCGGCGAGGATGGCGATCGTCGCGTCGAACACGTCCTCCATCTCCGACTCGAACAGGAGCGGCACCTCGACCACGGCGGCACGAGGAGATGGAGAGGAGCACTGAACCTGCTCGTGCCAGGCGACGATCCGAGCCCCGACTCGCGGCCACAACAGACCTTCGAGCCACGCGCGGTCGGCGGGCATGGCGAACGCACGCTCAGCCAGCGCCCCCCGGTCCACGACCCCCGCCGGCACGATCGAGGCGTCGAAGCGGCATCGCAGGGCCTCTCGCACCTCGAATGTCTCGTACAGCTCGTGCACCACTCGGTCGGTGGACAAAACGGCGGCGCCGTTACGCTTGAGCGCCGCCAGGGCGGTGGACTTTCCCGAGCCGATCCCGCCCGTGAGCCCGATCAAGGGTATTGACCGCTCCGGGGTCAGACAGGCGGCTCGTGCGGGGGTTGCGGTTGGGACCCGACCTCTACCGCCGCCGGGTCTGGCTCGTCGAGCGCCGGCGGGGAATCGCTCTCGTCAACCTGCGGCGCGATATCTTCAGGCTCCGGCCGGATGGGCTCAGCCACGTCCCCGCCCGCGGTCACGGTCTCGGGTCCGGCCACGCTGTCGGGATCGGCCACACTGTCGGGATCGGCCACGCTGTCGGGATCGGCCACGGTCTCGGGTCCGGCCACGCTGTCGAGGTCCGCCACGCCCTCGCCTCCAACGACGCTGTCGTCATCGGCGCCCCCGTCCTCAGGCAGCCCGAGCTTTGATAGGTCCGCGAGGTCCGCCACCGTTTCCTGCACCTCGGTGGCCTCGATCGACCGTACCGGCAGTATCTGGCCCTCGACCCGCTTGATCGAGAGCGACAGGCGGCGACGCTCGGAGTCGATCTCGAGGATCTTGACCCGTACGGGATCTCCCGGCTGGATGATCTCGCGCGGGTTCTCGACGTGATGCTGGGCGAGCTCGGAGATGTGCACGAGCCCCTCGACCCCGTCGAGGATCTCGACAAAGGCTCCGAACGTGACCACCTTGGTCGCGTTACCCTCGAGTTCGTCGCCGATGTTGTAGGTGTCGACCACGCGCTGCCACGGATCTTCCTGGGTCTGCTTGAGCCCGAGCGAGATGCGCTGGCGCTGACGATCGATGTCGAGCACCTTGACGCTGACGGTGTCGCCGATGGACAGGATCTCCGACGGATGGTTGACGTGCGACCACGACAGCTCCGAGATGTGGATCAGCCCGTCGATCCCGTCGAGGTCCACGAAGGCGCCGAAGTCGACGATGTTCGAAATTGTGCCGTCGACCACCTGACCCGGCTGGAGCCGGTCGAGGATCCGCTCGCGATCCTCCTTGCGCTGCTCCTCGAGCACCGCGCGGCGCGACAGCACGACGTTGTTGCGAGAGCGGTTGAGCTCGATCACCTTGCACTCGATCGCCTGGCTCATGTACTCGTCGAGATTCGGCACGCGGCGGATGTCGACCAGCGAGGCGGGCAGGAAGCCGCGGACTCCGAGATCGATGATCAGGCCGCCCTTGACGACCTCGATCACCTGGCCCTGAACCGGCTCTCCGGACTCGGCCGCGGCTTCGATCCTCCGCCACGCCTTCTCGAAGCGAGCACGCTTCTTGCTGAGGATGAGCCTTCCGTCCTGGTCCTCCTTGGTCAGGACCAGCGCGTCGACCTCCTCGCCGAGCTCGACCTCGTCGCCGGGATCGACCGACTTGCGGATCGAGAGCTCGCCGGCCGGGATGACGCCTTCGGACTTGTAGCCGATGTCGACCAGCACCTCGTCCTGGTCGATCCGCACGACGTGCCCGGTCACCACGTCGCCCTCCTGGAAAGGCCGGATGGTGGCGTCGTAGTTGGGGACGATCTGGCCGTCGATCTCCAGCAGGAGGCCGTCAGAGCCTTCGACGATCTTGGCGTTCGGTTGTTCGGCGGTGGGTATCAAAGTGGTTGTCGAGGACATGTGCAGCGGAGGATAGCCGCCGGGCGAGCACAGGGGCTCTCCGTATCATCAGCGATTCGATGCCCAAGCGCGCCACCAAGCGGGGAGAGCAGCGAACGCGTCTGGATCGAGACTGCGACGTGCTGATCTGCGGGGCGAGCTTCGCCGGCCTGGCCGTCGCCCGGGAGCTCGCCGCCAGCGGCGCCGACGTACTGGTCGTGGACCGCTACGAGATCGGCGAACGGCAGACGTCGGCGTGCGCGATGCCGACGCAGTGGCTGACCGCGCTCGCCCTGCAGGACTCGCTGCGCCAGACCTTCGGCGAGCTCGTCATCCACACCCCCCACGCGACCGCACGCTACGGCCTGCCGTGGACGTTCTCGACCTTCGACTACCGGGAGCTGTGCGGGTCCCTGGCCGCGCAGGGCACGTTTCAGTTCGAGACCGCGGTAGTCGATCGGCGGGGGGGCGACGCACGCCCCCCCGGTCGCGGCAACTACGACTCTCGTCCAGTCGACTCCGGCCATCACGACATCGTCCACACCGACCGCGGCGAGATTCGCGCGCCGCTGATCGTGGACGCTCTCGGCTGGCGTCGCGTCCTGGGTCCCGGCGAGAACGTGCAGCCGCCGGATGCCCTGCTCTCGCGCGGCCTCGAGGTCCACCCGTTCGGGTCGGGACACGATCTCGAGATCTGGATCGACCGCTCCTACGTGCCCGCCGGGTACGGCTGGAGCTTCCCCGCCGCCGGAGAGCTGCGAATCGGGGTCGGCTCCTTCGATCCTCGCTTCCACGTGCGCGAGCCCACCGTCCGCCTGGCCGCCGACCTGCGCGCCGACACCGGCCGCTACCAGGGCAACTGGATTCCCCACGCCCTGCGTGACGCGACGCAGGACGGCGTGTTCTTCGCCGGCGATTCTGCCGGCCATTGCCTGCCGTTGACCGCCGAGGGGATCCGGACGGCGCTGTACTTCGGGCTGGCGTGCGGCCGAGAGCTGGGGGCGGTGCTCTCAGGAGCGCAGACTCGCGCGCAGGCGCTGGCGCGCTACCACCGCTTCTCGGCGGCTCACGCGAGGGCGTTCGCCTGGATGCTGCGGGTGCAGCGGCTGGTCCCACGCGTGGCGCCGCGCGCATTGACGAGCGCCGTGCGCGCGATGCAGACCCAGCGCTTCGTCGACTGGTCCTTCGGGCACTACCTGAACATCGCCCACCCGCGGTACGCGACCGCGGAGCTCACTTCGCCGCCAGCCAATCGCCCCCGATTCCGGCTTGCACGGCCAAGGGCGGATCCATCTCGAACGCCCCGCCCATCTGCGCACACGCGATCTCCCTGACCTGCTGCGCCTCTCCGATCGGTCCCTCGAACAGCAGCTCGTCGTGGATCTGAAGCACGAGCCGTGAGCTTATTCCCGCCCGCGCGAGCTCGCGGTCGCAGCCCACCATCGCGACCTTCATGATGTCGGCGGCGGTCCCCTGTATCACCATGTTGACCGCGAAGCGCTCGCCCTGCTTGCGCAGCTCCCAGCGCCGCGCCCGCAGCTCGGGCACCTGACGCCGGCGCCCCAGCAGCGTCGAGACGTACCCGTGCTCGGTCCCCTGGCCGATCGTCGCCTCGATGAACCGCCCGACGGCGGGAAAGCCGGCCAGGTAGCGCTGGATGAACTCGTCGGCCTCGGACTGCGGGATGTCGAGCCGGTCGGCCATCCCGTAGGCCGACAGCCCGTAGACGATTCCGTAGTTGATCATCTTCGCCTTGGACCGCATCCCCGGATCGATCTGATCCGGCGTCACCCCGAACACCCGGCAGGCCGTGGCGGTGTGGACGTCCTCGCCGCGGCGGAAGATCTCCTTGAGCACATCCTCGCCCGCGATGTGGGCCAGCAGCCGCAGCTCGACCTGGGAGTAGTCGGCGGAGACGAGCATGTTCCCGGGCTCGGCCACGAAGCACGCCCGGATCTCGCGGCCCAGCGCCGTGCGGATGGGGATGTTCTGGAGGTTGGGGTTGTTGGACGACAGCCGCCCTGTGGTGGCGGCTGTCTGATTGAACGTGGTATGCAGGCGTCCGTCGCCCGCGATGAGCAGCGGCAACGCGTCGAGATAGGTCTGGGCCAGCTTGGTCAGCTCCCGCCAGCGCTCGACCTTGGGGATCACCGCGTGCTCGTCGCGAATCGCCTGGAGCACCCGCGCGTCGGTCGAGAACCCGGTCTTGCCGCGTCGCTTGCGCGACAGGCCGAGCTTGCCGAACAGGATCTCCTCGAGCTGCTTGGGCGATCCGAGCGTGAACTCCTCACCGCACAGCTCGAAAATGTCGCGCTCGAGCGCGTCGGCCTCGGCCTTGACGCGGGTGGAGATCTCGCGCAGGCGCTGAGTATCGAGCCGGCACCCCGCCTGCTCCATCTTGCGCAGGACGCGGACGAGCGGGAGCTCGACGTCCCTGAGCAGATCGGTGAGGCCCCGGCCGCGGATCTCCTCGCGCTGCCATGCCGCCAGCGCCCGCACCAGGACCGCGTCGGCGGCCGCCTCGGCGTGGATCGCGGCGGCCTCGCCCTCGGCTGCGACCGCGACCGCGCCATTGTCGATGGCGGCGGCCAGGCCGCGTTCCTCGCACAGCTCTCGGAACGGATACGCGCGGCGCGCGGGCTCGAGCAGGTAGGCGGCGACCTCGGTGTCGTGCTCGAGGCACTCGGGCACGACACCGAGTGACTTGGCGTCGTGCGCGACGGCGGGACGGGAGCCGATCGCCTGCACCAGATCCTCGGGGCGAGCGCACGAGCCCGCGAGAACCTCCGCGGCGCCGACCGCGCAGACGGCGAAGCCCCAGTCCGGGTCCGTCGCGAACAGCGCGTCCGTCGGCGTTTGGGGCGCCCGCACCGCGAGCGCCAGCTCGTCCTGGGGCAGACGCGCGAGCTCGGGCAGTGTGGCGCTGCGCAATCGGGCGGTGAGCGCCCGCTGCGCGGTGGGCGCGGGGGCCGCGCTGTCCGGCGAGCCCAGCGCCTCCTCCAGCCGGCGCAGCGGCTCACGCAGCTCGAACCGCCGGAACACGTCGCGCAGCCGCGAGCGATCGGGTGGTGCGGCCATGAACTGCGTCACGTCGAGGTCGAGCGGGATGTCGCGCTTGGCCGTCGCGAGCGCCTTGGACACGCGAGCATTGTCGGCGTGCTCGATGAGGTTCTGCTTGCGCTTGGCGCCGCTGACCTCGTCGACCCGCTCGAGCACGGCCTCGAGTGAGCCGAAGCGCTGCAGGAGATCGGCGGCGGTCTTGTCCCCGATCCCGGGAACGCCAGGGATGTTGTCGCTGGTATCCCCCTTCAGCCCGATGAAGTCAGGGACCAGCTCCGGGGCGATCCCGTAGCGATCGATGACCCCTTCGCGGTCATAGACCCGCGTGTCGGTGATCCCCCGGGAGGTCGTCATGATCCGGACCCCGTCCTCCACGAGCTGATAGGCGTCCCGGTCGCCGGTCACGACCATCACCGCCACGGGCGGATCGGCGACCCTGGCGCGCTGGACGATCGAGGCGATCACGTCGTCGGCCTCGTATCCCTCCACCGCGAGGTTGCGGTAGCCGAAGGCGTCGACCAGCGGCGCGAGGTGCGGCCACTGCTCCTTGAGCAGATCCGGGCGCGAGCTTCGCTGCGCCTTGTACTCCGGGTAGAGCTCCTTTCGGCCCGTGTAGCCCGCATCCCATACCACCACCGTCGCCTTGGGTCCGTAGTCGGTGAGGATCTTGACCAGCATCGACGCGAATCCGAAGACGGCATTGGTGGGCACGCCGGTGGAGGTCGCGATCGACTCCGGCAGGGCGAAGAACGCCCGGTAGGCCAGGCTGTTGCCGTCGATCAGGAAGAGCTCGTCGGGCATCGCCTTCCAGGCTATCTGCCCGCGCGGCCTGCGGACCCCTTCGCGCGGACCGGTCTGACTCGCCGTACCTCGCCGTGCCTCGCCCTGCCTCGCCGTGCCTAGCCGCTCCGTCACCGCGGGTCACAGCCTCCCCACAGCTGAGTGACATCTCTGTGAAAAGGACACGCCTGGGGAGCGGAAGCGGCTGATTTGCGCGACTCTGGGCGCCATGACCGAAGCGGCGGGCCACAAAACGGGGGTTGCAGCACAACCGTCGGGCCTCCGGGGAGGGGTTGTGCTCTCAGCCCCCCCCAGGCGGGGCTGAGAGCACACACCTCGTTAAACTGCCCGGGGGTCGTACTGTAACCCCCGTTTCGGGGCCTCGAGACCAGCGGATCGCCACGATCGCGCAGGCCCAGCGGGGCCGGGTCTCCCGCCGGCAGCTGCTCGCCGCCGGCATCGGCACCAACACGATCGACCGACTGCTCTCGCGCGGCCAGCTGCAACGCGTGCACACCGGCGTGTACGCCGTCGGGCACCTGGCCCCGATCCCCCTCGGTGCCGAGACCGCGGCGCTGCTGGCCTGCCGCGAGGGCACCGTGCTCAGTCACCGCACCGCCGCAGGGCTGTGGAAGCTTCGTCCCGCAGGCTACGGCGACGGCACGGTCGAGGTGACGATTCGTGGACGCCAGACCGCCCGCCCCCCCGGAGTCCGAGTCCATCGCACCCGTCTGCTGACCGCGCGCGAGGTCCGCCTGTCCCAGGGGCTGCCGGTCACCTCCCCCGCGCGTACGCTGCTCGACATCGCCGAGCTCGTGAGCGAGCGCGAGCTCGAACGGGCGCTCGATGAGGGGCTCGTGAGTCGCGTGGTGCGGGTTGGCGAAGTCACGGATGTCCTCTCGCGCGCGGTCGGACGACGGGGGGCACCGCTGCTTGCCGCGGTCCTCGATAGACGCAGCGGTCCGACGGTCACGCGCTCGGAGGCCGAGGAGAGGATGCTCGGGTTGATCCGAGCGGCGCAGCTTCCCCCGCCCGAGGTCAACGTCCGGGTTCACGGCTTCGAGGTCGACTTCCTGTGGCGCGAGCAGGAGGTTGTGGTGGAGGTCGACGGCTACAGGTACCACGGCGGGCGCAGCGCCTTCGCGACCGCGCCAAGGCCGCCACGCTCACGGCGGCTGGTCTGCAGGTGATGCGCGTCACGTGGCTGCAGCTGGAGGAGGAGTCGCACGCGGTGATCGCCCGACTGGCCCAAGCGCTCCTGCGGGCCGACGTGCGGGGGGCGGCGTAGCCGCAGACACCCCGAGAGCCACCAGCGCCAGCAGCGCCGGCACCCGCCAGCACCGATAGCCGACCAGCGCGGACCGCCGACTCCGATCAGTCCGCGTCCGGCCGTCTACGCTCACCTCGGCCCGGAATCGCCCCCTCCACCCTCCACGTCGAGCCCGGGCGCCCCGGAAGCAGGAGCACGATCAGCAGCCCGACCACGGTCAGCAGCAGGCCGAACGCGAGGCCGACCCGCTCGCCGTAACCCTTGCGCTCCGACAGCCACGCCCCGGCGGCGGCGGAAATCAGCCACGCGAACAGCAGGAAGAGCGCCTTGGCTCCGATCAGGGCGTAGACGGTCACGTTCCGAGGTAGGCTTTCTGGACTTCGGGATCGTCACGAAGGTGGGAGGAATAGTCCGCCAGGGCGACGCGGCCGGTCTCGAGCACATAGCCTCGGCGCGAGGCGTCGAGCGCGTAGTTGGCGTTCTGCTCGACGAGCAGGATCGCGACGCCGGCGCGGTTGATCACGTCGATCGTCTCATAGATCCGCTGAACCAGGATCGGGGCGATCCCCATCGAGGGCTCGTCGAGCATCAGCAGCTTCGGGCGGGCCATCAGCGCGCGCCCGATCGCCAGCATCTGCTGCTCGCCGCCGGACATGGTTCCGGCCTTCTGATGTTCGCGTTCCTGCAGGCGCGGGAACAGCGAGTAGACGCGCTCGAGATCCTCCTGGAGTCCCGCTCCGCGACGAACGTAGGCGCCCATGTCGAGGTTCTCCCGCACCGACATCCGCGGGAAGCAATGGCGGCCCTCGGGGGCGAGCGCGATGCCGCGTCCCACCACCTGGTGCGGCGCCAGGCGCGTGATCGACTCGCCCGCGAAGGTGATCCGACCCGAGCAGGCGGGAGTCAGGCCCGAGATCGAACGCAGCGTGGTCGACTTGCCGGCACCGTTGGACCCGATCAGCGTCACGACCTCCCCCTCCCCGACGGTCAGCGAAACGCCCTTCAGCGCCTCGATGTTCCCGTACCGGGTGTGGATCTCGTGCACCTCGAGCAGGGGCTCCCTCACGCCGCCTGCTTTCCGAGGTAGGCCTCGATCACGCGGGAGTCGGTTCGGACCACCGCGGGCGTGCCCTCGGCGATCTTCTCGCCGTGATCGAGGACCGTGACGCGCTGCGAGACGCCCATCACGACCTTCATGTCATGCTCGATGAGCAGGATGGTCAGGTCGAGCTCGTCGCGCAGCTTGCGCATGAAACCGGTCAGAACGGATGACTCCTGCGGGTTCATGCCCGCCGTCGGCTCGTCGAGCAGCAACAGCTTGGGGTCGGAGGCGAGGGCTCGGGCGATCTCGACGCGCCGCTGGTCCCCGTAGCTCAGGTTGATCGCCAGTTGACCGAACTGGCCTGACTTCAATCCGGCGTAGGCGAGCATCTTCGCGGCGTGCTCACGTACCTCGCGCTCCTCGCGGCGCACTCCGGGCGTGCGCGCGATCGAGCGCAGCAGCCCGGCCCGCATGCGGCAGTGGCGGCCCACCATCACGTTCTCGAGCGCGGTCATGGCGCTGAACAGGCGAATGTTCTGGAACGTCCGGGCGACGCCCAACCCGGTGATCACGTCGGGCCGCAGGCGGGTGATGTCACGGCCCCCGAGCAGGATCCGACCCCGGGTCGGCTTGTACAGGCCCGTGAGCATGTTGAACAGCGTGGTCTTGCCGGCGCCGTTGGGGCCGATGATCGACACGATCGAGTGGCTCGGGATCTCGATCGACACGTCGTCGACCGCGACCAGGCCCCCGAACTCCTTCCCCAGGCCCTCGCCGCGCAGGATCACCCCCCCGGAGGACGAGGCTTCGCTGGGCGTACCCGGGGCGTTGGGACCCTCGCCGCCGCGCGGTGCCTCGACGCTCACGTCCGCGACTCCAGCTCGGTCTCCCCGATGCCCTGCGACAGCTCGAGGCTTCGTCTTCGCTCGGGCACCAACCCCTGCGGGCGCAGGACCATCACCAGAACCAGCACGAAGCCGAAGATACTGACCTGAAGATCGGTCAGGTTGAAGTTCAGCCCCAGCTTGGCCGGCAGCCCGTTGAGCACGTCCGGGATCAGGTAGTAGTTGATGTTCGATAGCAGCATCGCCCCCACGACAGCGCCCCAGATCGAGCCCAGACCACCGACGATGACCATCGCCAGCACGAAGATAGAAAAGCCGAAGGAGAACTCCTCGGCGTTGATGACCGTGTTGTAGCTGCCCAGGAACGCCCCCGCGATGCCGCCGAAGGCCGCTCCGATCGCGTAGGACAGGAGCTTCGTGCGGACCAGCGGGATGCCCATCGAGACGGCGGCGACCTCGTCCTCGCGCAGCGCGATCCACGCCCGGCCGAGGCGGGAGTCGCGGATGCGTAAGTTGACGAACAGCAGGATCAGCACCAGCCCGAGGATCGTCCAGTACCAGGGCCTCAGGTGCAGCTCGTCGAGGGTCCCGATACCCGGGAAGTACGGTGAGTCCACCCCGCTGATGCCGATGTTGCCGGCCGTGAGCGTACTGCCGAAGATGTGGATGTCCTGTCCGTTGACCGCGAACACGCGGATGATCTCGCCGAACGCCAGCGTCACGATCGCGATGTAGTCGCCCCGGAGGCGGAGCGTCGGCGCCCCGATGATCGTGCCGGCCAACGAGGTGACCACGATCGCGCACAGCAGGATGAGCAGGAAATTGAGGTGCACGCCCGGGAGCGTCGAGACGACGTGGGAGACCAGGACGTGGACGTTGGCCTTGAAGAAGAACCCCGACCCGAACCACGCCAGTGAGTACGCTCCGAGCGCGAAGAACGCGACGTAGCCGAGATCCAGCAGCCCCGCGAAGCCGACCACGACGTTGAGGCCGAGGGCGAACACGACGTAGGCCAGGGCGATGATCTGAGCGTTGAGGAAGCCGCTGCCGTCGGAGAAGAACAACGGCAGCACGATCGCGGCCACGATCACGATCGCCGCCAGCCCCCGCGGCCACCACGGCGGCAGCACCCGCTCGATCCCGGCCCGCCACTCGCGCAGCTGAGCCGCCAGCTCACTCATCCCGATCCGACCCCCAGCGCCGCTGAGCCGCCAGCTCGCTCATCCCGCCTCCCGCGTTTCCTCGCCCAGGAGCCCCCGCGGCCGCAGGACCATGATCATGACCAGGTAGCCGAACACGATCGCCGGTGTCCATTGAGGTCCGATGCGAGCATCTGAGATCTGCTGGATGCAGCCGATGATAAGGCCACCGAGGACGGCACCGCGAATGTTGCCGATCCCGCCCATGACCGCGGCCGTGAACGCGATCAATCCCGCCTCGAAGCCCTGGAAGTACCACACCGTCGTCTCGTACAGCGCGTAGACCAGGCCGGCGGCGCCGGCCAGCATGCCGCCGAGCAAAAAGGTGAGCGAGATCGTCGTGTTCACGTTGATCCCCATCAGGCGGGCGGCCTCGGGGTCCTGAGCGGTGGCCCGCATCGCCTTCCCCAGACGGGTGCGGGAGATGAACCAGGCCAGCAGCGCGACCAGCGGGATCGTCACCCCGAGCGCGAACACGTCCGCGCGCCTGATCACCACCGCCGAGATCCGTAGCACCGTGTCGTTCTGGTGGATCAGATCGGTTACGCCCGCGGGCGATCCTCCCAGCCACAGCAGCCCGACGTTCTCGAGGATGAACGAGAACCCGATCGCAGTGATCAGCGGCGCCAGCTTGGGGGCGTTGCGCAGCGGTCGATAGGCCACCCGCTCGATCAGGACATTGAGGCTCCCGCACGCGAGCATCGAGACGATCAGCGTGACCAGCAGCCCGAGGACGAGCCCGAGCGGACCGGTGGCCAGCCCGAGGCCGATCGAGGCCCAGAAGCTCGTCCCGGTGAACGAGCCGATCATGAACACGTCGCCGTGGGCGAAGTTGATCAGCTCGATGATCCCGTAGACGAGGGTGTAGCCGATGGCGATCAGCGCCCAGATCGCGCCGTTGGAGATCCCCTGGACGAGGTTCCCGCCCAGATAGGTCAGGTCGTGGCTGAGTGTGGCGTGGCCGTGAGCGAAGCCGGGGTAGCCGGAAACCAGGTCGTGGATCCCGTAGTAGACGGGGAGCGCCGCGAGCGCCACCACGAGTCCCCAGCGTCCGACCACACGACGCACCGCCGCCAGAAGTGGAGCCGCCCCCGCGAGTGGAGAGCGACGCGGGAGAAGAGAGTTGGCTTCCATGGTGGGGGCGACGCACGGGTGAGTGGGGCCGCCGCAGCGGCCCCACTCGCGCCGCGATACCTCAGCTGGGCGTGACGGTCTTCTCGAACAGCGGGTTTCCGTCCGGACCGACCTTGTAGAGCCCATAGGTCTTCAGGGTCGTGTCCCCGTTGGCGTCGAACCCAAAGGTTCCGAGCACCGAGTTGGTCGTCTTGGTCGCAAACAACGCGGCCAGGACGGCCGACTTGTCGCTGCCCTTGGCTCCGAGCTTGGCGATCGTGTCGAGGCCGAGCTTCATCGCCGCGTAGCCGTAGATCGCGTACGGGTCGGGGTTCGCGGAGCCGTACGCCGCCTTGTACGCGGCCAGGAACGTCTTGCCGCCGGGATAGGCAGCGAGGTTCAGGGTCGCCACCGTGCACTGCACCTTGGGATCGATGCTGGCCGGGAGCCCGTGCATCGCGGGGTTGGTGTAGGAGCCCGTGCAGGCGCCGTCCGGAGCGTAGATCTTGGCCTTGGGCAGCGCCGCGTTGACGTCCTTGGTGATCTGGACCGCGCCGTTGGAGACGATCCCCGAGAAGTAGAAGCAGTCCGCTCCCTGGGCCTTGATCGTCTGCGCGTAGGAGCGGAAGTTGGGCGAGGTGGGATCGATCCCGGTGTTGCTGGTGATCGTCAACCCGTACTTGGCCTTCTCCAGCTCCAGCAGCGCCGCGAGTCCGGCGCCGTACGCCTCCTTGTCGTTGGCCACGGCGATCTTGGTGCAGCCATCGGCCTTCATCGTCTGCAGCCCGGCAGCCGCTTGCACGGTGTCACGGGGCACGATCCGCAGGTAGGTCCGCTTGCCGGTCGGGTAGTACTTCTGCGGCTCGCCGGGCAGGCTGGCCCCGGCGACGCTGACCGTCAGGCCAACGTAGGTGTTGGCCGGGCTCACCTGTGAGACCCCCGCCTGGTTGAGGATCGGGATCGAGACCTCGCTGGCGCCCGAGTTGAAGTCGCCGATGTAGTAGACGGCCTTGGGGTCGGTGGCCACCTTGCGGGCCACGGCCGCCGTCTGCCCGGGATCCCACTTGCCGGCCTGCGCGGTGGAGTCGTCCAGGGACTGATAGCGCACGGTGAACGTGCCGGCCTTGTTTCCCGCCTGCGCGAGCGCCAGCTTGATCCCGTTGACCATCGGGTCGGTCTGAGCGGTCGAGGCCCCCTGCAGCGGGAGGCTCGAGTAGACGTCGACGGTGTTGGCGCCACCACCGCCGCTGCTGGCGCTGCTGCTGCCGGAGCCGCCACCACTACTGCTCGTGCTGCTGCCACAGGCCCCGATCGCCAGCACGGTGCCCGCCACCAAGCACCCCCTGACTACGTTGCTGAGAGAACGCATGCTCCTCCTCCGTGTATCGATGCCGGGCTCTGGGATGGCCCGGCAGCCGGCAGACTAGTCCCCGCTCCCGACCTCAGCAAGGGCATCTGCGGGCAGGTGCGCGTCGTCCTAACGCAACGACAATCGCCCTGGACATCTGGCCAAATCGCCAAATCGTCGCCCTCACCCATCGATCGACTCCCAGAACCGCAGGTGGCCGGCGAGGACCCGGTAGACCCCGTAGCGAGTCGCACTGGTGTCCCCGTCACGATTGATGCTGTAGGTGCCGAGCACGCTATGCCGGTCCCGGGTGGAGAAGATCTCCGCGGCCACCTTCGAGCGCCCAGCTGGACGGCGACCGTCGCCAGTGGCCCGGGTGATCGCGCCCAGCATCAGGCTCATCGCTTCGTAGCCGTAGATCGCATAGGGCTGGGGCGTGCCGTAGAGCTTGGAGTAGTCGGCGAAGAATGCTTGGCCGGCAGGGGGATACGCACTCGGGTCGAGCGTCGCGACGGTGATCAGTATCCGCGGGTCGAGCGCCAGCGGAATCCCACCCTCACGGGGATCTGCGAAGGTGCTCTCGGCTAGTCCGGCCGATCCGAAGATCCTCGCCTTCGGAGCCGCGGTGGCGATCTGCTGGGTGATCAGAACGGCGTTGTCTTCCGTGATCGCGCTGATCAGCACGCAGTTGGCACCGCTCTGAGCCACGGCCGCGGCGAGCGCGGTGTAGTCCGTGGCCTTGGGATCGAAGGCCTGCGTGGCGGCCACCTGAAGTCCGGCCGTCTGGGCCGCGACGTCAAAGCTCGTCGCCGTGTCCAACCCGTCGACCTCGCCGTCGTCGACCACATAGGTCTCCCTGCACCCGAGGCTCTGCTGCAGCCGGACCTGAGCGCCAGCTTGAATCTCGTCGTTGGGCACCACCCGGGCGAAGGTGCGCACCCCCGTCGGGTAGTACTTCTGGGGCTCCCCCGGCAGAGCTCCGGGAGCGTCCGAGGTCAATCCCACCGCCGTGCTCGCCGGGCTGATCTGGGGGATCCCCGCTTTGTTGAGGAGCGGAATCGAGATCGCGCTGGCGCCGGAGTCCAGCTCACCGAGATAGCCGATCGTGGTTCTGTCGGCGACGGCTCGGCGAGCGTTCTCAGTCGTCTGCCCCGGATCCCACGCCCCGCGCGGCACCGTCGAGTCGTCGAGAGACCTCAGCCCGATCCGGTCCCTGCCGATCCTCGCCCCCGCCTGGGCCAGAGCGATCCTGGCTCCGCGCAGAACCGCCTCTCCGTTGACGCTCGAGGCCCCATCGAGCGGAACGCTCGCGTAGACGGTCAGCCGCCTCCCCGAGATCCGGTTGCCGACGCTGTCGCCGGCGCCGCAGCCGGCGATCGCCACGACCGCCGTCAACAGCGCCACCGTCAGCCCGACCGGGATCCGCCGCAACGCTACCTCCTCGCTTCGGTGCTGCTCACCCCGGAACCGGCACGAACTTGAACGGGACCAGCTTTCCGGCTTGGAAATGCGCGACCACCAGCGGCGCGGAGCTCGCGAACCCGATGTCACCGGCGGGATCCATCGTGTAGGTGCCGATCGCCGAAGGTACGTTCTTGAGCGTGAAGAAGTGCTTCAGCACCTGCGCCCGGCTGTTAGCCGAAGCCCCGGCGTCGTGCATGGCAGTGAGCACGGCGCCCATGGCGGTGTAACCGAAGATCGCCTCGAGCGACGGAGCGTGGTGATAGCGGCTCTGGAACTGAGCCGCGAACTGCCGGCCGGCGCTGGGCAGATCCTGGGGGAGAAAGCCGGGTGAGGAGATGTAGACGTTGGGCCGGGCCGACGGCGCGAGCGCCGACGCGAAGGCGTCGCCATCAAGCGCGGAAGGACCGAACAGCTTGACCTTGGGACGGACGGCGGCGACGGCGTCGAACAGCTGCGCGCCGCCGGCGGGGGAGCTCACGCCGTAGAACAGCGCGTCCGCCCCGGAGCTGGCCAGCTTCGCTGCGCTGGCGGCACCGTCGAGGACGGTCATCGTCGACCGGGCGTCCTGCGTGACCGCGTACGCCATCGCCGCTCCGTATGAACTGCCGTCGTTGGTGACGTAGAGCCTCTGGACGTGCAGCGCCTTCATCGCCTGCACCTGCGCCTGGGCCTCCACCGCGCTCGTCGGGACGACCCGGCCGAACGTGAGGCCGTAGGTCTTCACCGATTGGTAGTAGCTGTCCGGCGCGCCCGCAACCGCAGGTGTCTTCTGCGTCAGCTCCACCGCCGTGTCGGTCGGGCTGACCTGAAGCAGGTCCTGGGCGCTGGTGATCCCGATCGAGCCGAACGAGGTGTGCGGGGCGAGCTCGCCGAGGTAGGCGATCGTGCTCGAGTCGAGCACCGCCTTCCGCGCGTTGGCGGTGATCTGCGCGGTCCCCCGCGCGGTCGTCGGCTCGGCGCTCACGGCGAGCGGCTTGAGCACGACCTTGAAGGAGGCGACCTGACCCCCCGCCTGCTCCAGCGCCAGCTGCTCGGCGTTCAGGACATCCTGCGCCGCCGCTCCGCCCGCCGCGGTCGACGGCGCGCTGGCGTAGATGGTGAGGGTCTTTCCGATCACGCTGACGCTCCTGCTGGGAGCCGGGGTGCACCCGGCTAGCACCACGGTGAGCAAAGCGCACGCGGCCGTCGCCGTCGCTCGTTTGGAAGCGAGCAGCTTGCGGGCCATGTCGGCGTTCAATCCCGGCGGCCGGGAAGGAACGGCAGCAGGTTCCGCACGGCCATCGCCACCAGCACCATCACCACCGCGATCAGGATCGCGTCGAAGCCGTTGAACAGGTCCAGCGCCCACAGGACGATCCAGATGCAGAGCCCGAGGGTGCCGGTGATGATCACGCCCATGGCGGGAGATCCTAACTCAGCACCCCGCTCGAGCGCTCGCGAGCCCAGGGTGGACCCGGGCTTCGGGCGCGGCCGGGCGCGGCTAGCGCAGCGCCGCGGAGAGCTCCGCGACGAGCGCCGCCACCGCCGCGGCCGGATCATCCGCCTCGCCGGCCGCCCGCACCAACCGGCTACCGACGATCACGCCGTCTGCCCCCGCGGCCGCTGCGCCGCGTGCCTGCTCGGGGGTGGCGATCCCGAAGCCGACGGCCACCGGAACCTCGGTGTGGGCTGCGGCGCGGGAGACCAGCGCGGCCAGAGATCCGTCGAGGCTGCCCCGCTCGCCGGTCGTGCCCGTGAGCGACACCACGTAGAGAAACCCGCGCGCGCAGGCGCCGATCCGCGCCAGCCGATCCGCGGGCGTGTTGGGGGCGAGGAGCGGAACGAGCGCAAGTCCGCGATCGTCACAGGCCGCCAGCGCCGCGGAGGACTCCTCGAGCGGGAGATCGGGCACGATCAGGCCGCTCGCCCCCCCGGCCACCAGCGCGTCGGCGAAGCGCTCGATGCCGCGGGCCAGGATCGGGTTGCAGTAGCACATCACGATCACCGGGACGTGGTGGGCGATCGCGCGGCCCACCTCGAGCACGTGATCGAGGGTCGCCCCGGCCGCGAGCGCCGCGGTGTCGGCAGCGTGGATCACCGGACCGTCCGCGAGCGGATCCGAGAACGGAACCCCCAGCTCGACCAGATCCGCCCCGGCCTCGGCGTAGGCCAGTCCGATCTGGAGCGATGTGTCGAGATCGGGAAAGCCCCCCATCAGGTAGGGCATCAGCGCCGCCCGGCGGCCGTTCGCCCGCGCGGAGGCAAACGCCTCGGCGATCCGCTCGATCCCGGTCACCGGGCGCGGAGGTGCTCGAGCGCCTCGACCAGATCCTTGTCGCCGCGGCCCGAGAGGCAGACGAGGTCGAGCTCGCTCGCCCTGTCGGCGAGCGAGAAGGCAATCGCGTGGGCGCTCTCGAGCGCCGGGATGATACCCTCCAGCCGCGCGGTGCGCGTGAACGCCTCGAGCGCCTGCTGGTCGGTGACCGCGACGTAGCGAGCCCGGCCCTGATCGCGCAACCAGGCGTGCTCGGGGCCGCTACCGGGATAGTCGAGTCCGGCCGAGATCGAATGCGCCTCGAGGATCTGCCCGTCCTCGTCCTGCATGATCGCCGCGTAGGCGCCGTGCAGGACCCCGGCCGTCCCCCCGGCGCTCAGGGGCGCTCCGTGGCGCCCGCTGTCGATCCCCTCCCCTGCCGCCTCGACTCCGACCAGCGCCACCTCCTCGTCGGCCACGAACGGGGTGAAGATCCCGATCGCGTTCGATCCACCGCCCACGCACGCGATCACGCGCTCCGGCAGCCGGCCGGCTTCCTCGAGCAGCTGGGCCCGCGCCTCGTCGCCGATCACTCGCTGCAGATCGCGCACGAGCGCCGGGTAGGGCGCCGGGCCGACGCACGAGCCGATGATGTAGTGCGTCGTCTGGGCGTTGGCCACCCAGTCGCGGATCGCCGCCGACACGGCCTCCTTGAGCGTACGGGCCCCCGCATGCACCGGCTCCACGCGCGCCCCGAGCAGCCCCATCCGCTCGACGTTGGGACGCTGGCGGCGCATGTCCTGCGTCCCCATGTAGACGATGCACTCCAGATCCAGCAGCGCACATGCGGTCGCCGCCGCCACGCCGTGCTGACCGGCGCCGGTCTCGGCGATGATCCGCCGCTTGCCCATCCGGATGGCCAGCAGCGCCTGCCCGATCGCGTTGTTGATCTTGTGCGCCCCCGTGTGGTTCAGATCCTCGCGCTTGAGGTAGATCTCGTGGCCGGCTGCCGCGCTCAACCGGGTGGCGAGGTACAGCGGCGTAGGGCGCCCGACGTAGCTGCGCAGCAGCGCGCCCAGCTCAGTCCGAAAACCGGGGTCCTCCCGGGCCGCTGTCCACGCCGTCTCGAGCTCGCCGAGGGCCGGCATCAGCGTCTCGGGGACATACTGGCCGCCGTAGGGCCCGAAACGGTGCTCGACCACCGTCATCGCGGGAGCGACGTCGCCGGCGGGACGAGCATCGCAGGGTCGGGTGCGCTCGGGGCCGTGGGGTCGGGTGTGCCCGGGGCCGTGGACTGCACCGCCTGCGCGAAGGCCTCGAGCTTGGCCCGGTCCTTACGGCCCGGGGCCAGCTCGACGCCGCTGGCGACGTCGACCGCGAACGGGCGCGTGGCGGCGATCGCCTCGGCGACGTTTGCGGGGGTCAGTCCGCCGCTCAAGAGCACCGGCAGCTTGCCGCTTGGCCCCCGCGCCAGGCTGTGTCCGCGCGCGAGCTCCCACGCGAACGTCTCTCCCGTCCCGCCCCACAGGCCGGGCGCGTGACTGTCGAGGAGGTGATAGTCGACATGGAACACCGACAGGGCCTGGATGTCGGCCCGGCTGCGCACGCGCGCCGCCTTGATCACCGCGCAGCCCGTCCGGCGTCGCGCCTCGGCGCAGAACACCGGGCCCTCGTCCCCGTGCAGCTGGAGCATGGTCAGGCCGACGGCATCGGCGGTCCGAGCCAGCTCGTCGAGCCGCGGGTTCACGAACACACCGACAACCTCGACCCGACGCCTGAGCGCCGCGGCGATCCGGGCCGCAACCTCGGGCTCGCAGCGGCGCGGCGAGCTCGGCCAGAGGATCAGCCCGATCGCCCACGCGCCGGCCTCCGCGGCGCACTCGGCGTCCGGCAACGAGGTGATGCCACAGAACTTGATCTTAGGGACGTAAGGGAACAGACCCACATCGTAGGAGGCCGGCTGACGCCGGAGTCCCAACCCGGCGAGAACCAGCGTCCCGTCCTGCTAGGGGTGGGCGTTGAAGATCGCCGCGTCGAATACGGGTAGCTGGGGATCACCCGCGTATCCGAGATGTGGTAGCCCGAACAGATTCTCGATGCTCGCAAGCAAGGAGAAATGGTTGTAGTAGTCGACGAGATCGGTCGTATTCGCCTTGACGTAGGTCGAGATCATGAGTAGACCGACCTGTCCCCCACCGCCCGTAGGGGTGGTCTGTCCCCCCGCGAGCGCGGGTGGGGTCGTGGTTCTCGTGGTCGTGTTCATCGTCGTGGTGCCGGTGGCCGTGCTCGTCGACGTGGTCATTGTCGTCCCCGCGGCGCCGGTCGTGCCGGCGCCCGGCGTATCGTGGGGAAGGTTTGGGTAGGTCGGGTTGCTGCAGCAGGCGCTCGGATCGGCATCAGGTCCGGTTTGGGGAGCCTGATCGAACGTGATCGCAATCAATCCCCGGTCCTTGTAGGCGGCCGAGTGTTGGATCTCCGGCACGACCGATTTGAGAAAGCCGTCCGCCGCCGCCAGACCTGGTTGCGCCGGTGTTGGCGGAATGGGCGACGAGCTTTCAGAGTCAGACCGGCAATACGGTCAACTTCAGTGCCGTCGGGTCGGGTACCGGGATCAAGGACATCTCCAGCCGCCTCGTCGACTTCGGTGCTTCGGACGCGCCGTTGACCTCCTCGCAGGCGAGCGGGTGTGGCGGCTGCTTCCAGATCCCGTGGACGCTGTCGGCAACCGGCGTCGGGTTTCACATCTCGGGTGTCGGCGGTAGGCTCCATCTCACCGGATCGGTCCTCGCTCAGATCTACCTGGGCCAGATAACGCGCTGGAACGATCGTCGGGTGACGGCCCTGAACCGGGGCGTGCATCTGCCCAACCTCAAGATCACTCCCGTCTTCCGCAGCGATGGCTCGGGCGACACATACGCGTTCACCAATTACCTCAACGACGTGAACGGGAGCTGGGCGCACCGGATCGGCTACGGAACCTCCGTGAGCTTCCCGACCGGAGTCGGCGGGAAGGGTAACTCCGGCGTGACCGCGATTCTCGAGTCGACCAACGGCGCCATCGCCTACGTGGCGGTCCCCTACCTGATCGCTCACCAACTGCCGGCGGCCGCGATCCGCAACGCCGCTGGCCGATACGAGTATCCGAACCTCGCGAACATCGAAAACGCCGCGCAGGCGGTCCACGGCGTGCCGGGTAACAACGAGCTCCATATCGTCAACCCGCCGAGAAGCGCGAGGATCGCGTACCCAATCTCGACCTTCACCTACGTGATCGCGCACGCGCCCGCGAACGCAACTCAGGGAGGATTGCTGCGGCAATTCATCGGGTTCGCGGTGGGATCGCGACAGGCCTTCGGGCCGCGGCTCGATTTCGCCCCGATTCCGGGGGTCGTCCTGAGAGCGGCCGAACGTACGATCAACCAGATCCACTAGCCAGCAGCTCTAACCAGATCATTCGGGACTCGAGAACGGAGATGCTGTTGCCACGTCACATATGGCTGATCGGAGCTGCGATGGCTGCGGGGCCGATGGCGATCGGACTCGCGATCGCGCCGACGGTACTCGCGGCCACCACGACGAAGGAGATCAGGCACGTCAAGACGACCAAGGCCAAGCCGAAGCCGATCAAGGGCACGTGCAGCATTGCGGTGAGCACGGCCACCGCCGGCGACGCCGGGGGCGCTCCTACGGTCGCACAGCAAGGCCTGCAGTACGGGTCGGTCGGTTGCAGCAAGGAGCTCGGACGGGGCGTACAGGCTGATAGCTTCACCACCTCGCCCAGCGGGGATCTCACGGGGTCGTTGAAGCAGTACTTCAACACGGGCTCCATTCACGGCACGTACGTCCTGACCGCGACGGACGGTCAACCGTCGAGCACGTTCACCAGCATCAGCTACACCGGCGTGCTCACGGTGATGGGTGGAACCGGTGACTACCGGCAGGCGAAGGGAGCAGGCACGCTGACCTGCTCATCTGCGGACGGAATGCACTTGACCTGCAGCGAAACCTTCAAGGTGAAGCTGCCGATCATGGTGACGGCGCGGACCAGGTAGTTGTGCTGGCTGTACCGGCTGCTACGGCAGCTGGTACAGCCAGGCTTCGCCCTTGCGTCAAACCGACCGCCCGCTGCTGCTCGCCGTCAAGCCGCGACACGCGACCTCGATATCCGGGGCCCGCATCAGCGCCTCGCCGATGAGCACCGCACTCGCGCCGGCGTCGAGCAGCTCGTCGAGCTCCTCGCGGCGGCTGAAGCCCGATTCGGCCACGACCAGCGTTCCCGCGGGAAGGCTGGGAAGCAGCTCGAACGTGCGGCGGGTGTCGACCCTCAGCGTCTTGAGATCGCGGTTGTTGATCCCGATCACGCCCGCGCCGAGCCCAACCGCCGCGTCGAGCTCTCGCTCGTCGTGCACCTCGACCAGCACGTCCAGCCCGAGCTCCAACGCCTGCGCGTGCAGTTCCTGCAGCTGGCGCTGCGAGAGCGCCGCGACGATCAGGAGGATCGCGTCAGCCCCGGCCGCGAAGGCCTCGCTGACCTGATAGGGGTCGACCATGAAGTCCTTGCGCAGGATCGGCAGGGTCACCTTGGCCCGAGCCGCACGGAGGTCCTCGAGGCAGCCGCCAAAGCTCGGGCCCTCGGTGAGGATCGAGAGCGCGGCCGCGCCGCCGCGCTGGTAGGCGCGAACCACCTCCTCGAGCGCCAGCCCGGCGCGGATCGTCCCCGCTGAGGGCGAGCGGCGCTTGTGCTCTGCGATCACCGACAACCCGGGGGCCCTGAGCGCCCCGGCAAACGACCGCCGATCGCCGGCTCGATTGGACCGCTGCGCCGCGGCGCGTTGCACGGCCTCGACAGGGGCAGCACGCCGGCGCCCGGCCAGCTCCTCCCGGGTGCTCGCGACGATCCGGTCGAGCTCGTTCACGACGCCACCGGAGCCAGGGCCAGCGTCGCCGCGACGAAGCGCTCCAGCGCGGCGGCGGCGGAACCGGAGTCGATCGCCTGCTCGGCGGCGCGAACGCCGAGCTGCAGCGACACTGCGCCGCCGCCGGCGTAGATCGCTGCGCCGGCGTTGAGGACGGAGAGATCACGCGCCGGACCCGGCTCCCCCCCCAGGACCCGACGAGCCGTGTCGGCGTTCTGCTGGGGATCGCCGCCGGGCACCGCCTCCGGCGGGGCACGCTGGAGCGAGACGTCCTCCGGAGCGACCCTATACCGGGAGAGCTCGCCGCCGGCGACCTCGACCACGAGCGTCGGCGCGGAGATGCTGAGCTCGTCCACCCCATCCTCGCCGCTGACCAGCAGCGCGTGCTCGGTGCCCAGCAGCGCGAGCGCCCCCGCCATCGTCTCGAGATAGGCGCCGTCGGAGATGCCGATGAGCTGGCGCACGGCACCGGCGGGATTGGTCAGCGGCCCCAGGAAGTTGAAGATCGTCCGTACCCCGAGCTGCCGGCGGACGGGGATGACGTACCGGGTCGCCTGATGGTGGGCGGGGGCGAACATGAACCCGAAGCCGACCTCCTCGATGCAGCGCGCCACCGCCTCGGGGCTGAGATCGATCCGGGCGCCGAACGCCTCGAGCACGTCGGCCGAGCCCGACAGGCCGGTGGTCGAGCGGTTGCCGTGCTTGGCCACCGTGCAGCCGGCACCGGCGGCGATCAGCGCGGCGGTCGTCGAGACGTTGAACGTGCGCCGCCCGCCCCCGGTGCCGCAGGTATCGAGCAGGCCCACCCGATCGACCCTCACGGGCACCGCCAGCGAGCGCATCGTGCGTGCGAGTCCGGCCAGCTCCTGGATCGTCTCGCCCTTGGTCCGCAGCGCGATCAGAAATCCGGCGATCTGAACCTCGGATGCGTTGCCGACCATGATCTCGGCGAGGACGGCGGAGGCGTCCTCCAGACTGAGATCCTGGCCGCACGCCAGCGCGTCGATCGACGCGGTCAGGAGCCCGCCGCCGCTCACAGAGTCCGCTCCAGGAAGTTGCGCAGCAGCTCGCGGCCCTGCTCGGTCAGCACCGACTCCGGGTGGAACTGAACCCCTTCGGCCGGCAGCTCGCGGTGGCGGACCGCCATCACGACATCGGCGCCGAACGCGCTTCGCTCGAGCACGTCGGGCAACGCCGCGTCGGCGATCAGTGAGTGATACCGACCGACCTCCAGCGGCGCGCGCAACCCGCGGAAGATCGTCCGTCCGTCGTGATCGATCTTCGTCGTCTTGCCGTGGATCGGCTCGTGCTGGATCACCCTGCCGCCCCACGCCTGGACCAGCGCCTGGTGCCCCAGGCAGACCCCGAGCGTCGGGATGCCCGCCTGCGGAAAGCGGCGCACCGCCTGCAGCGAGATGCCCGCCTCGTTGGGCGTGCACGGACCGGGCGAGACGACCACCCGGTCATAACCCCGGATCATCAGCTCCTCGATCGTGGCGTGGTCGTTGCGAACCACCTCGATCTCTGTCCCGAGCTCGCCCAGGTACTGCACGAGGTTGTAGGTGAAGCTGTCGTAGTTGTCGAGCACCAAAACGCGCACGGCTACGGCCAGTCCGCCTGCGCGACCGCCAGCTCGATCGCCGCCAGCACCGCCCTCGCCTTGGCCTCGGACTCGCGCAGCTCGTACTCGGGCTGGGCGTCGGCCACGGTTCCGCCCCCCGCCTGCACGTGCGCCACCCCGTCCTTGACCACCACCGTGCGGATGTGGATGCAGGTATCGAGGTCGCCGGTGTAGCTGACGTAGCCGATCGCCCCGCCGTAGCCGCCGCGCTTGACCGGCTCGAGCTCGTCGATGATCTGCATCGCGCGCACCTTGGGGGCGCCCGACAGCGTCCCCACCGGCAGCACCGCGCGCAGCGCGTCGAGGGCGCCGACCTCCCGGCGCAGCGTACCGGTGACGTTGGAGACGATGTGCATCACGTGGCTGTAGTCCTCGACGACCATGAAGTCCTCCACCTTGACGCTGCCGTACTCGCAGACGCGGCCGAGATCGTTGCGCCCGAGATCGACCAGCATCACGTGCTCGGCGCGCTCCTTGGGGTCGGCGAGCAGCTCCGCGGCCAGGCGACGGTCCTCCTCGGGGCTCGCGCCGCGCGGCCGCGTCCCCGCCACCGGTCGGGTGGCGATACGGCGAGCGCCGACCGTGATCAACGGCTCGGGGCTCGCCCCGGCGACCTCGAAGTCGCCGAAGTCGAGGTAGTACATGTACGGGCTCGGATTGACCGTGCGCAGCCCGCGGTAGATCGAGAACGCCTCCACCGGCACCGGCGCGGACCAGCGCTGCGACGGCACGACCTGGTAGGCGTCGCCGGCGCGGATGTACTCGATGATCCGAGCGACGATGGCCTGAAAGCGCTCGCCGGACATGTTCGAGGCAAACGTCGGGACCCGCAGGTCCCGACGTGAAGGCGTGCTCGGGTGGGGCACCGGCCCCGCCAGGCGCCGGCGAATCTCGGCGATCGTCTCCACGGCGCGACGGTAGGACCCCTCCAGGTCCTCGCCGGCGTACACGTTGGCCACCACGGTGACGGTGTGCTTGAGGTGGTCGAACGCGACCAGGGCATCGGTCAGCATCAACGCCAGGTCCGGCACTCCGAGCGGATCCGGGTTCGGTTCCCCCAGCGGTTCGACGGAGCGCACCAGGTCGTAGGCGAACACTCCCACCGCGCCGCCGGCGAACGGGGGCAGACCCGGAACCGGGGCAGGATCAAAACGATCGATCTCCGCGGCCGCGAGCGCGTACGGATCGCCGGGATCCCCCAGCGACCACCGCAGCACCCTGCGGGGCCGGGTGCCGATGAACGAGTAGCGCCCCACCCGCCCCTGCTCGGCCGACTCGAGCAGGAACGCGGGCTCGCGCAGGCCACGCGAGTCGCCCGGTTGGTCGCGCAGCTTCAGGAACGCCGACACCGGGGTCTGGCAGTCGTCGATGAACGTCTCGCACAGCGGGATCAGGTTGTGCTGGTGGGGGGGGGGGGGGACAGGCTCGAGAGGGGGGAGAGAGA